>JAAFHQ010000416.1 GCA_013298445.1 Chitinophagales bacterium
GCGTAAGCCGCAGAACGGTCTACTTTGGAGGGGTCTTTGCCAGAGAAGGCACCACCACCGTGTGCACCACGACCACCGTAAGTATCTACGATGATTTTGCGGCCAGTCAAGCCGGTATCCCCGTGTGGGCCACCAATCACAAACTTACCCGTTGGGTTGATGTGGTAGGTGATTTGATCGTTGAACAAACCGTGCAAACGCTCCGGCAGTTGATCTTTCACCCGTGGAATCAGGATGTGAATGATGTCCTGACGGATGCGATTGAGCATGGTTGCGTCGTCCGCAAAGTCATCGTGCTGTGTAGAAACAACGATAGAGTCGATGCGGATTGGCTGATGATCGTCAGAGTATTCAATGGTTACCTGGCTTTTGGCATCTGGGCGCAGGTAAGGCATCAGGTCAGCATGCGTTTTGCGGATAGCGGACAACTCCAGCAAAATGCGGTGGGAGAGGTCCAGAGGCAAAGGCATGTAATTGTCGGTTTCGTTGGTCGCATACCCGAACATCATGCCCTGGTCGCCGGCACCCTGGTCTTCGGGGTTTTGGCGTTCTACACCTTGGTTGATGTCGGGTGATTGTTCGTGGATGGCCGAAAGGATTCCACAAGAATTGGCCTCAAACATGTACTCCGACTTGGTGTACCCAATGCGGCGGATTACATCTCGAGCGATCTGCTGTACATCGAGGTATACTTTGGATTTGACTTCACCTGCAAGTACAACCTGACCCGTGGTTACCAGCGTTTCGCAAGCAACTTTAGAACTGGGGTCGAACGCCAGGAAATGATCAATCAATGCATCGGAAATTTGATCGGCGATCTTGTCCGGATGCCCCTCAGATACAGATTCAGATGTGAATAAATAAGGCATGGTCTAATGATTATAGTAGATTATGCTTACGGAAAAAACCCTTCCTGAGTCCCCCTTCCGCTAAAACGGTGCAAAAATAGGAATTGTCTGGATAAAAAGAAAATAAGTACATTCGTTGAATCAATCCCCTTGATACTTTCGGCATCAAGGAAAGCAAAAAAGACCGAATATGCTACATTTTCGCGGAGATGAATACTTTATGCGTGAAGCGCTCAGAGAAGCCCAACTGGCTTTTGATGAAGGCGAAATCCCGGTTGGCGCAGTAATCGCCTGTGAAAACCGCATCATCGCCCGCGGGCACAATACTACCGAAAAATTATTGGATGTGACGGCACACGCCGAAATTTTGTCCATCACTGCTGCCTCCAATTACCTCAACAGCAAGTACCTGCCGGATTGCACCTTATACGTTACCCTGGAGCCTTGTAACATGTGCGCCGGGGCGATTTTTTGGGCTCAAATGGGGCGTTTGGTGTACGGGGCCGGGGATGATAAGCGGGGATTTATGCGGATTGGGAAAGAGTTACTCCACCCAAAAACGACGCTGGTATACGGGGTGCTGCATGAGGAGTGTAGTGCGTTGCTGAAGGCGTTTTTTCAGAAGATGAGGTAGGGGGGAGTGCTCCTTCAAACCTGATGCATCAAACAGCACACCATCGCAGCAATCGGGCATTTTACCCGTTGATAAATGAGGGCATCCTGGGTAAATTGTTTTTTAATTCGCTCATTTTTGCTGTCTTTCTCAACTGCCCTTAACTCTGGAGTTCCCATCAAAACCGCGTTGTCGGACTTGTGTTCTGCTTTGAGTTTGGTGTTCGAAGGTAGTTTTTTCATGTACTGCTTGGAATTGGGTTGAATGGAACAAAAAAATCAATGACACAAGGTGAATTGGGAAATACAAAGTTTGGTCGCCTCACTCCTCGCTCAGCTGGATGAGTTTTTTAGCATGGTCTTTATTATAAGGTACTGCTTCCTCATTGATCATGTAGGCCAAGCCTTCAACCTTGTCTAAACGCCGCAAGTGCTGGAGATTAACCATGTAAGAGCGATGGATGCGGAAAAAGCCCAGGTTGATCAGGTTTGTTTCAAAATGACGCAAAGGTTTACTCATGCTCCATACTTTACCTGAAACCTCCACAAAAAGAGTGTAACTCGTGTTGGCTTTGACATACAAAATCTCTTGGATCGGCAATATCAAAACCTGTTCAGCGGTATTCAATACCAGGCAATCATGGCGGAGCTGTGCTTGCGTTTTTTTAGGCATAACAATAAGGATGTGAAAAAAACTGAGGTCAGCTCAATTAAGGTTGATCTTGTAGTCTCTGGTATTTCCTTTTGGTTTTTTGCATAATTTGAGTGTGGATATGCTTTTGCACATCCAAAAGGTATATCACTCGACAAAACAGCAAAAGATTTGGGAAAAAGGAAGCAAAGGGAAGAATGGGGAACTTGAAATTGATTAGAAACACTAGCAATAAAAGGTACAAATTGAGGAATCATCAATTTGTACCTAAGGTGCTATTGTTCTGATAAAAAAGCCTTCCGATAAATCGAAGGTAAACCTACTTTAAAAATGTAGACACATATTGGTGATGAACACCCCATAAATCGGCTTGAAATGCCCTAAAAGTATGATGTACGAAATTCGAAGAAAACACTTGATGTGCTAATTCGTCGATCCTGACCTTGTCAGGGTCGACTGAAATAATGTTCAACAAGGCATAGTTTTTAAATTTATTTCAATAGTTTCAAATGATCTAAAAAATCTTTGCGGTAAGAAAACCCAATAGGCAATTGTTCTTCCATGATATCCACTCTATCTTCCTTAAGGTGAATCGCATCAATAAAGCTAATATTTACCAGATAAGTTTTGTGTATTCGGATAAATCTTGGATATAGCTCTTTTTCCAAAATTTTGAGCTGTACGTTAGTTGGGAGATTTCTCTTTCCTACTTTGGCATAAGTCATTTTACCCTGTGCGTAAAAAAAAGCAATCTCATCAATGGAGATGTTTTTATAAACGTCACCAACCTTGAAAAAAATGCAGCTTTGGTTCAAGAAAGGGATATCCTGATGCGGCATTATTGGTGCCATTTTTACTGTCGACGGTTCAATTAATCTAGAAAGCAAAGCCAAGTCAATGGCTTGATAGAGTTTGAGCAATGAAAGCTCTTTATTCATAAAACAACTCGGCCGAATGTGTTTAGAAAGTTCATAATATTTTTCAGTGTAGTTCGCTGTAAGAAAAATGATTGGTATAAAAGGATCTTTTTCTCGGATTTGTTCTGCCAGTTCGATGCCATTTTTTTGGTTTTTACCCAGATCAATATCGACTATACAAATATCAGGTGTCTTTTTTTGGAAGGCATCCCAACCAGATTCGTAGGTAAGAGCAGATTGAATATGCTTTATCCCCAAATCTTTCAACAGCATAATAAGTAAAGTTAAGAACCCTTGATGGTCTTCCACGACCAAAATATTTGTACTTGGCTGAATTTTCATCTCGTTTCTTAAATTAAGATCAGATTAAAATGTTACAATTACCTTGGTACCCTGATCAGAATTTGGCATGATTTGGATGTCTGTATCGTACATGTGTAAAGTAGCTTGTAAAAGAAACAGACCCACACCGCGACCCTTTATTGTTGTGCTCTCATCTTTTTTCTCACTAAATATAGTCCCTATCCTTTCTTTGGAAATTCCAGGCCCATTGTCAGCAATTACCCATTGGATGTGACCTTCTTTTTGTTGAGGCTCTTCTAAAATGCATATTGTTGGGTTTGGTACCTCAGACGCATATTGCAAAGCATTGGAAATCAGATTTTGAAAAACCTGCTCTATGACAACAGGGGGAAGCTGAACTGGACTAAGTGCATCAAGTTTTACCTGAAAACCAGCTTCTCGCAAAGCAATTTCAAACCGGTTTAAAACTTTTTCAACAATAGGCATGGGGTTTGTACTTTTAAGCACTTTGCGCTTGGCACCCCGTACTTCCTCTAAAAGTTGCAAACAATAATGTTTTAGCTGCTGAATGGTTTGTTGAGAAATTTCATAATACTGAGAGAGGTTCTCAACCTTTGGTTTGGTTCCAACTACAACATTACTAAATGAAAGGATGAAATCCAGGTTTGTTAGTATGTCATGTGAAACAATACCATTAAAGCGTAAGAGCTTATCATTTGCAAACTGTAGCGCCATGTTTTGCTCACCCAATTGAGCGGCAGTCTTCTTTTTCTGTTGATAGAAGCGATAATAAGCATAAGCTGTTCCAATGAAAAACAAGCTTATTAATGCGAAAAGCCAAAAGCGAATAAATTCTTTATTGCGAATCTCCGCAGTCAAGGCTTCTGCTGCTTCTTTTTTATGCTTTAAATTCAATTTATCCTGCGCATATTTGTATTCCATATATGCCGAAACTACTTTATTAAAGCCTGTATTGTTGAGTTCTCGAAGTTTCGCAATGTCTATTTTTTTTAAATAATAGAAAGAACTGTCAGGTTGTTTAAGTTGTTCGAAAATTTTGCTCATTAAAAAATTAAAATCGGTATAGACAAGGGTATTGTTTTTGTTGTTATCATTGACATCCTTTTGGATTTCATGGCACAGATTCAAAGCTTGATGAGGTCTGTTTTCTTTCAAATACAATGTAGCTAAGTCAACAACAGCCGTTGAATATAAATCGCCATCTGCGTATTGTTTCAATTGAATAACCTTATTTAAATAGTGCTCTGCTTGTTTGTATTTTTTAAAATCATAAAAAGCTGAAAAACCTGCTATTCTCAATATGTAACACAAATCTCTGTACGATTGAGTTTGGTCCGCAATTTGTTCTCCTTTTTTTACCCAGCTTTCCAGCGCCTGGAAATCTTTCGTCTCTGTGGCTACTAAAATTCGGTAGGCAGTGACCTCCCTGGCTTTATTTCCTAATTCTTGGGCAATTTTTAAAGCCTCAAGACCGTTTTCGCGAGCCTCATCCAGCATGTTAAATCCCAAAAAAACTGCACCAAGATTTACTGCCAGGCTAATTCTAAGATTTTGATCAGCGTATGCTTTGGCCTCTTGAAACAATTGAATACCCTTGAAATGATCCTCTCTGTCTAGATAGGCATTGCCTAAGTTGTTTAATACGGATCCGATAATCTCTTTTCGGCAGTATTTTTTTGCTAAAGGTAGGGCTTTGCGATAATAAAACAAGGCACTATCGCCTTGCCCACTGGATTTATGAAAATTTCCCAAATTAAATAATAAGCATGGATACAATTCATTTGCTTTTCCTGGGCAAATGGTTAGTGCCTTTTGATAAGCCCAACGTGCTGAATCAAGATTACCTGTCACGATATGATAAGTCCCATAACCTGACCATGCAAAACCTTGCCAAATTTTGTTAGACATGCTTCTACCATAGTGTTCCATCAGGTGGCATACAATCAAAAAGGAATCCACATTTGTGGTTAGCAATGCTTGTTTTAAGTCTTGCCCTGCGTCGAGTCGCTTTTGAATGGGTTGATTTGTAGATGTGAAGGTATGTAGTAGTTCCTTTCGCGAAGCATTTGGTTGTGACCAGAGATGCAAGCCTCCAAGTAAAATTAGCAGGCAAAGAATTAATTTTCTCCTCATTGCGAATGACATTAAATAATTTTGTACTCGTTCCTTCATATCCTTGAATTATGCTCTACTTGGCAAAACTAAAACATTTCTTTAGGACAAACCAAGCTTTTTTGAGATTAAACGATGTCAAATAAAGGTTGAACGCTTGATTGGCATCAATAGCAGCCAAGATCCTACCTGGAT
>JAAFHQ010000417.1 GCA_013298445.1 Chitinophagales bacterium
TTCGTTTTTTTAGACAATTCCAGCCAATTACTTTTTGCAATCTCCATGCTCAACGTTCAAGTGCTGTCTAAAAAGTTACATTGAATAGAAATGAAATAGACTTGACTTGACCATTTACGGTTTGCAGGTTAAGACGAGCATCGGCAGATGCGCCGTCACTAAGTTTGATGTGCAATCCAAGCATCAGTTCGATCTGGTTTTGATTAACACTGAGTTGATAAAAAACCTGCCCATTTTTCCACAATATCGAGCCACCAATTCCAACTTTCGTGGTTACTTTTTGTCCATTGCGGACTTGCGAAAATTTGAAGCCAACCATCACCTGGGTTTGCCCCATTATACCTGTGTACTCACCAGTTAGTGACAGAAGGTAATTTCCTGGTTCATTGTTGTTTTTGGTAAGTGCCAAGGTCAGGTCACCATCGAATTGGTTGCCGTGGAATACCGCTTGCAAAACGAATGTTGTTTTTTCAACAAGCTGACCTCCTTCGTTAGATTGCTGGTTGTCAATCACATAAGTGATTTCAAAATTCTCGCTGACTTTTAGAAAACCCAATAAAGTGATGCCAAATGTGCTATTTTCCTTGTTGTAAACGTATCTGAATTGGTTGGTGCCCCGTTCAACAACCATCTTGCCAGGTAATTCGAATACTTTTTCTGTAGAGCCGGCACTCTTATAAAAAAAGCGGAGGTGTAATTCACCGTCTACCACTTCCTTATCCCAACGACCCGCAAAAGTAAGCCGGTTGCTTATTTCAGCCAGGTCTTTATCAAAGAAGCGGTAGGTAAATCGGCTGTTATTGTCCGCCAAGATACCGTCTAAAGTTGAGGCAATTCCGTTGGCTGTAAAAGTGAGCAAATGTTGGTCATTAAGGCTCCAATCACCACCAATGAAGAATTCAAAATCACCGCCCTTCCCTTCGGGGCGGATCCGCAAGCGGGCATCACGAACCTCATAATTGGGAAACAGATCCTGGTCGAATGTGTTGAAATTGAGCATTACAGCCTGATTGCGATCAAGCAAACAGAATTGATTTTTTTCGTTGAACCGCCAAAAAACAGGAATTTGAACAGGTGAAGGGATGTTGCCACTAGTATCGGGGTTACCTTGTATCAAAATTTGATTGTTAGTCCCTGTAGTCCAGGCACCTGCTATTTCTCCTGCTTCGTTCAAAAGTTTACCATTGGTTGTTAAATTGAAACTTTTGCCGCTCCCATCCTTGATTTTGAAGCTTGAATTCATTGGTTCATTGTTTAATTGATTAAGAAGAAAGCCACCTAAGGTTACGCCGGACTGCAAAGCAAATTTCGACGGTTTATATAGGGGATTTTAGTGTTAAAGAAATAGAAAACCTGCTTTTCCCAGCATTTAAGTTTTGGGGTGCAATGCCCCAGGCCCAGTCAAAATTTACCTGAGCAGGGAACTCAATAAACCTCAATCCCAGACCTGGGCTCAGTAATAAGTCGTCACCCTTGTCCTGCCCCCTGGAATACCAGGTTGCATCGGTAAATAGGGCAAGGCGCACTTTTTTGAACAGGTAATCATTGAAGCCTCCATTGTTTTTATCAGAACGAATTAGAGGCAGCCAAATCTCTGGTTGCAAGCCTATTAACTTGTTAGATATAATATCGTCCTGTCGAAAGCCTCGATTGGTCGATGTGTTCAAAGCAGGCTGCTCTACTAAAGGCGTCAGTTTGCTGCCATGCTGCCAATACCCACCAAAGCTAAAGGCAAAACCACGGGGCCACCTTCTTTGCCAGTTCAAACGCAGGTTAGATACCAAATAATTCACAATTTCCCCGTTACCACTATTTTGTGCAAAGCCCAGTTTTATCTCTGGTTCTACTATTAAATAATTGGTTCGATGAGCGCTGGCTTTCCCCAAAAACCAGATTTTCCCAATTTCGAGAAATGAAAGTGTTGTTTCGGAAATGGACTTTTCCTGAAAGTCTCTCAGGTTGAGTTTTTGACTTTGCAAGCTTAGGTATGTAGTTAGTTGGTGCCCATCTGCGTCACGAAACCAATCAAGTTGTAACCTGACTTTGCCACCAGTACGACGCTCTTTGGCCTCTATGCCCTCTAACACCCGATTCGTGGTGTATGTGGATTGCCCGGTGATTTGCAGGGATAATTTTTTGTTTAAGGCATCAAAAAACAAATAATCCTTGAAATAACTACCTGAGATAAACAATCCACCATTTTTGATTCCATTTTCATTAAAAGTAAACCCCGTCTGCACAGAAAAACTGCTTGCGTCCTTTGTCGTGTGCTGAAAATTAAGGTAAACATCATTGCCATCGCCAAACGACTGATTGAAACCAACTCCTAAATCAGTATTATTCGGCTTTTCAGGTTTTTTGGCTTTGGGATCAATCCGTTCATTGTCGAAACTAGAATGGTCTGATGGCAAATCATTTGCGGCCATGACGCCATCTTCATTTGTAGAGGGAATGCGCTTAGGGGGTGTGACTGAAGCGGTATCCACCTCTATTTGGGAGATGTACATTTCGGAATACGGGTTCTTGTCCAAATTTGGGACATCGACGAAATCGCTCTTTGACAACTGTCCTAATGAGTAATTCAGCTTACCCAATTGAATCAGTGAGATTTGCAGAACATCAGTCTGAATCCTGGGTAGCTTGCTTAGCTTGCCATCTACCTGATCGAAAAGGCTGAAAATGTAATCGACATTGTTAAACTTTGGCAAGCTGTCTACGGGAATTTTGGCGGCAATCTTGTAATACTCTGCTGGCAGCAATTGGTATAGGACTTTATGAACGTCGGCTTTATTTTTGGTTTTAATAATAATTCGGGTTAGCCGGGTAGGAATAATGCTTGCCACCGAATCGGAAATGTCATAAATGGGCTGGTATTTGGTGAGGATAAAATAGCTTTCTACCAGCTCCTCGATTTTATTTTGAAAATAAAGCTGGCCGTCCAAACTTCCCAGGATTTTTTGGGTCTTGGATTTGGGCAATACATGGTCTCCATCCCATTTGACAACATATTTATTGAGGGAGAAAGGTGGTTTTACAGAAAATTCGAATTGCAGATTTTGAATGTCCCTTTCTTCCAAACCATCAAAATTGATGCTCAGTGGTGAGCGGCTCCAATGATACTTCGATAAGGGATCGAAAATTTTTAGTCCCAAAAAATCACTTAAAGAAAAGGGCAGGTCTTTTTCGCCAACCTGACGATTAAATTCCCTTGACACTGGCCTGCCTACACCATCTTGTGCCGTCAAAAGGCTGTAACCTTGGTAAAAAACCGTATCAAGCGCTACGGCGGCGATATCGGGAAAGTTCCACACAGTCGCCCGATTTTCAACCAAAGAATCCAACTCAACAAAACTTTGATTCAGAAATGCGACCAGGTCTGCTTTAGCTGTAGATGGAAAAACAATGCCGTTTTCGTTAAATTCGCTGGATGCTACTACCAACTTTCCCTCCTTTACGCCAAGAACCACTTTCAAAAAGCCCATTTCCTGGGACCTCAGCAAATAAGGCGCAGCAATCATAAATAATAGCAGGAGATTATTGGTAACTTTCATAGCGAAAAGGTAAATTTACACATTACAAATGTACTTTAAACGAGCTCTATTCCAGTAGCTGAATCTTCTTTATAGTCCCTAGGCTTAATGGTAACTACCAACTTTAGTAGCCAATATACTTTACATTTTGCCAGTATTTCTCATTTTCTCCTTGATTTTTGCTGCCGCTTAAAAAACGCCCAAGCCTCCACATGCACATCAATATCCCCCGGATAATCATGCTTTCCCCCGATCACTTTCAGCAAAGTCACCTCTGGTTTGCCTTTTGCCTGGAACTGATACCGCTCAACCGTCTTGCCATCCTTGGGATCAGCATCAGGTAGGGCCGTTTTTATTGGCTCGCCAGTGTATCCTGCCAAAGCGGACCAATATTGAAAGCTACTTTCCGTAGAGCGGATCATACCCATATTGACCCCATTGCCGAGGATGATTTGTCCGCCTTCCCAGCGATTTAGAGGGTCTGCCGTTCCGTTGACAATCATTACGGGCTTGGCTACTTTCTTTTCAATGCAGTCAAAATTACTCGGGTCGGGTAAACTGGCTACAATGGCAGTGATGGCCTTAATTTTTTCAGGCAGGGTCATGGCCAATTTGTAAGCCATATGCCCGCCGCCACTAGTGCCCACCACAAAGACATTTTTTGTATCGATCCGGTACTGCTTTTTAAAATATTGGATCATCGCCTCGAAAAAGGCCTCTTCATTGATGTTTTCAAGGTTTGGAGGGGTAGTGGCGGCTTTGCGGCACTCGTTCCAGTAGCGCTTGTAACCATCCGGATAAACAACTATGAAATTTTCGCTGGCGGACAATTTATCCAATTTACTGGCACTGGCCATCATTTGTTTTCCATTTCCACCCGAGCCGTGTAGCACAAAAATGAGGCTCTTGTTCTTTTTGTTGTTTTCGGGTCGATTGAAATGAAAACGGCGAAAGTTTTTTTCAATCTCAATCGAATCACTGACCAATTGAGCACTTGCGGTCAAGGAAAACAAACAGCAGGATAGCAGTAAAATTGAAAGTATAAGGAGTTTCATTCGTTAAATGGTTTACATTTGGAATAAAGGTATAAAATTTGCCAATTGGATAGATTTCAATAAGCAACCACATTTTGTTTGGGCGAAAGAAATAGACTTCAAACGTAATCCGTTTATTCCCCATGCACGAGAAATTCTACTTAAGCCAATACTTTACACTAACCCGTGTTTACCTGTTTTACCAACTCCTCCGTCAGGGTACCATGCTCCTGATCGCAATCCTACTCGCCAAAAGCAGCCTGGGCACCGCCGCCATCGGCCAATACGAACAAGTCTGGTTCATGGGTGGAGCCCTGAGTTTTTTCTGGATGATTGGTTTGCAACAAGGTCTATTGAATTATTACCCACGTCTCGAAATAAAGGCTCAGGCGCAACTATTGGCTTTAGCGGTAACGGTTTATTTTTTGATCAGTGGAGTTTTACTCGGAGGGCTAAGTTTATTTCCTACCGAATTATTACCCGTTTTTAGCGGACAAACCAGTTTGCCTTTTGCCAGCATAGCCCTCTTGTTTTTGTTTTTTTACTTGCCTACGCTCCTGACCGATACTTTGTATGTCTTGTTAAAAAAGCCCATTGAGCTATTTTTGTATGGAATACTGAGCTTTGGGGCCCAATTGTTGGTCGTTTTATTGCCAGCCTTTTGGGGCTGGAGTGCAGGGGCGATTGTGTTGGGCTTGATGTGGCTTTCTTTGTTCAAAGCACTGTGGTTGATTCTTTTGGCTATTCGATTTGGTCAATGGAACTGGGAATGGCTACAGGTGAAAAGTTGGTGGAATGCCTCTTTTTACTTGATGATATACTCCGCTATTGGCGGTTACATCACCGTTTTCAATGCCTGGATTGTGAACTGGTATTATGCTGGCGACGAGCTACAATTTGCACTGTTTCGCTATGGTGCGCGTGAATTGCCAGTGTCGCTGGCCCTGGTGGGCGGGTTGAATGCTTTGATTTTGCAAAAAGCAGCGACGGATTTGCAGGGCACTATGCCTGAAATTCGACAACGTTCCACGCGTTTAATGCATTTTTTGATGCCTTTTACTATCCTGCTGATGTTGAGTTCCCGCTG
>JAAFHQ010000418.1 GCA_013298445.1 Chitinophagales bacterium
AATGAAGCGCGTGGTTACATCATTGCTGATTACCAGGACCACCTGGAAATACAATGGGTGAATGAACTGAAGAAGGAATATCCGGTGAAGATTGAAAAAGCGGTTTTTGAAAGTTTAATTAAAAAGTAGTTGAGGGAGGTTTAGAAAGTTGAGAAGGTTGAGGCTACCGCAGCGATTTTGACAATGTCAATGTCTAAGTCGTTGCGGTAGCCTCAACCTTCTCAACCTTCTCAACTTTCTCAACTTCCCCACCAACAGCTATGTACGGTAAGTGGAGCTTGAACCTGTTTACTTTTTTGGCACTGGCCTTGACTTTAATTGCCTGTGACTGGAAATCAGACCAGGGAGCAGATCGGGTGCTGGCGCGTGTGTTTAACCGGGAGTTGCACCTTTCGGACCTTGAAAACATGTTCCCGGAAGAAGCTTCCCGCTCCGATAGTTTTTTGATCATTCAAGCTTTTGTTAGCCGTTGGGTGCGCGAAGAGTTGTTGATGTATGAAGCAGAAAAAAACCTGCCTCCTGATCTAAATATTGACCAGTTGGTAAGGGATTATAGGCGGTCATTGATTCGCAATAATTACGAGCAGGTACTGGTGGAACAACTTCTGGATTCCACTGTAACCAAAACCGAGTTGCAGGGGTTTTATGAACAAAATAAAGAGCAGTACGAATTGGAAACACCCATTATTCGTTGCTACTTCATCAAAATTGCAGCCCCAGTTCCCAAGGCAGATAGTTTGCTGGATTTATGGGCTAAACCTAGAGGAAGTAACCTCTCCAAGCTGGAATCCTACTGCCAAAAATATGCTACAGCGCATACTCTGGTAGACAGCATTTGGCATAAAGTGGATGTTATTGGTTCGGTGATGCCAAAAGGCACCATTACCGCTGACAACATCGCTTCCAAACGGGAATTCCGCCAAAGCGATGACAAGTTCGTTTACTATTTTCGACTATTGGAGCTAAAAAACCGGAAAGAAATTGCCCCTTTAGGCTACATTGAACAACAAGCGCGTACCTTCGTGCTGCACAAACGCAAATTGGATTTGCTGCAGCGCAAACGGGAAGATTTGTACGAAATTGCCTTAAAAAAAGGCAATATTGAAATATTCTAAATATGAGATACACAATTTTTACTGTCTTGCTGACTTTGTCAATGGCAGCATCAGCGCAGAAGCAGATTTTGGACAAAATGGTAGCTACCGTTGGTGGCGAAATCACCCTCTTGTCCGAAGTAGAGGAGCAGTATGCCTACACCAAAGCCCAGCGCAATGGTACCGTGCCACCCGAAGCGCGTTGTATGTTGGTCGAACAGGTATTGGTGAACAAATTGCTGCTCAATCAAGCCAAGCTGGACAGTATCGAGGTGAAGGACGAAGAGGTGGAAAGCCAATTGGATGCCCGGATTACACGGATCCTTAGCTACATGAACGACGATCTCAAGCAATTTGAGGAATATTATGGGCAAACCGTGAATGAGGTGCGCGAGCAATTCCGTGAGGACCTGCGCAACAACCTGCTCATTGAACGGATGCGCAATAAAATCATGACCGACGTAACGGTTACCCCTTCCGAAGTGAAGGATTTTTTCCGGCGGATCCCCAAAGACAGTTTGCCCTATTTCAGCTCCGAAGTAGAAGTAGGCGAAATTGTGTACAAGGTTCCGGTCAATGCCGAACAAAAGCGCGTAACCATGGCCAAGCTGGAGGACATCCGCAAGCGGATTGTAGAGGGTAAGGAAGATTTTGCGGAATTGGCCAAGAAGTACTCCGACGATGGTTCTGCCCGTGGGGGCGGCGATCTGGGCTTTGCCAAACGAGGTAAGTATGTTACCGAATTTGAAGCAGCAGCCTACAAATTGGAAGAAATGGAAGTTTCGCCTGTGATTGAAACCCAATTTGGTTTTCACATCATTCAGATGTTGGGCCGTCGGGGGAACTCTATCCACGTGCGGCACATCCTGATTCGCCCCGAAGTCACGGATGATGATGTTTCGCTGGGCCTACGCCACACGGATACCGTACGGACAATGCTGCTGAAAGATTCGCTCTCTTTCTCCCGTGCCGTGAAGAAGTTTTCTGACAAAAATGTACAAAGTTTCAACAACGATGGCCGGATGGTGAACCCTACTTCGGGCAATACCTTTTTTGAAGTAGGCGACCTCGATCCCGATATCTATTTCGCGATTGATACCATGAAAGTCAACTCGGTATCCAAACCCATCGAGTTCCGCGACGATGCCGGCGATTATTTCTTCCGCCTCGTGAAACTGATGTCGCGTACCACGCCACACAAAGCCAACCTGGCGCAAGACTATGCCAAAATCCAAAAGGCTGCCATCGAATCCAAACGCAATGAAATTGTGAACAAATGGGTAGAGGAAAGGATTCGGAAAACGTTTATCCTGATTGACCGGACCTATCAGGGTTGCCCAAATTTGGAGCCCTGGATGAAAGAGAATATGGCGGCGATCAAGCCATAATAAAAAAGGGTAGCAACCGAAATTGCTACCCTTTTTTATTAGACCTTTTATACAACTCCAATTTTCGCCTTTCCGGGTCTTCTACTACACACATCCAGCCGAACTCACTCTCGCCCGGAGCCTGAGTGATCCTACCTCCTTGCTCAACCAGCTTTTCTAGCACCGTATCAAATTCCTCAATTTCAAATCCCAAGCGCAAATTCGGATCAGCAGCCTCTTGTCCTTTGGCCAAAGGGTAAATTTCCAAAACCGTCTGCTCAATCGTACAAGAATAATGCAGCGGGCCTTTGCCATGCCGATGCTGCTCAAAATTACAGCCCAATTGGGAGTAAAACTGAGCGAGTTGAGTGGGATTGGCGCTGCGAATGACCAGGAGTTTGAGTTGCATAATCGTTTCTATTGTATTTTATAAACTTACGCCATCACCGCCAACATATCCAACACCACCGCCCCCAGTTTTTGCTCTCCTTCAATCTCCACCCTTTTCGCAGCCTCCGCTTTGGCAATCCCTTTGGTCAACATGCGCCAGGCGATAGTCCCCTCAATACTTACGGAAGCAACAGGTGTTTGATCCAAAGATTTGCTCAAGACCCAAGCATTTTCATCGCGTTGCAAATACCATTGCGCATTTGGAACTCCCTTCACCAAAAAAGCAATCCCCGTTCCTGGCTCAGCCGCCACATTTCGATAATGATGCGGCAGCGCCCGCATCGAAGTATCCAGGTATGGAAAATACAACTCAGGAGTATACAGCGCTTCCTCTTGCCCCATCGCCAACCGCATTTGTTGCTGGTGGTGCCATTTTTCGGTGTACTCCCGGGCGATGTGGAACCAGTTTTGGGATTCTTCTTCCCCCGCCCAGGCAACCGAAAAGATGGCCGGAGTGTATGGGTTAAGTGTCTTGAGATAAGTATTGTATTGGGCCCCAGTGAGCTCTAATAATTCAATCAGCACAGTCGGGCTCACCCTTTTGAAGGCTTTGACCCAATCGGCATTCAGGCGGTTGAGATAGGCCACCAGATCGCCATAAGACTCGATAGGGTCTGGTTTTTCACCAAAATACCCATCGCGGGACATGGATAGGGTGCGCAGGTTACCGTCCAGCAAGTGGGCAGCAATGTCTTTGATGGTCCATAGTGGCACGATGGTTCGTTTTTCCCAATCAGTAGGAGAGAGGTTGCGCAAAAACTCCAATAAAAACTGGTCTAATTTGGGAAACAGGTGCAAGGTTGGGATCGGAATCTCGGGTGGCATAACTTATCATTTTTAAAGGCAATTTTAAGCAGTACAAAATCAAAAGGCAAATGATTCCAAAAACAGGTAATTTTCAACCTCAATTCATTAACACCATTTATTTTATGAAACAACTACTCATTTTCGCAATGACATTACTGCTGGGTAATGTGGTTGCTTACGCTCAATTGGACCTTCCACCCGTTGCGGGGAACCCCCGCGCCATGGTCAGCGAAGAAGTGGGCATTACCAGCATCACCATTACTTATGCTCGCCCCGACGTGAACAAACGGGAAGGGAAAATTTGGGGAACATTGATCCCGCTTGGCTTCACCAATTTTAGCTTTTTGACCAATGCCCCTACCTCGCCCTGGCGGGCCGGTGCCAATGACAACACTACCATTACCTTTGAACACGATGTAAAAGTAGAAGGCAAAGACATCAAGGCCGGCAAATATGGCTTTCATGTAGCCTACAGCCCAGATAGCTCCACTTTGATTTTCAACAAAGTCAACAATGCCTGGGGTAGCTTTTATTACGAACAAAAAGACGATGTTTTGCGTGTAAAGGTGAAGCCTCAGCCGCTGGAAAAGCCTGTGGAATACCTCAAGTACGAATTCACCAGCCACAGCGCCAATGCCTGTACCATCGCCCTGATGTGGGACAATCTTTCCTTGCCATTCCGGGTGAGTGTGAACACGGAAGACATTGTCATCGCTACGATTCGCGACCAGTTGAAGGGCAATATGGGCTTTAACCCTCAAATCGTTCTACAGGCTGCTCAATACTGCTTCACTGTTAATAAAAACCTGGAAGAAGCCTATGGCTGGAGCAAAAGAGCCATCACCGGATTTGGTGGCCAAAAAACCTTCCCAACCATGAGCAACTGGGTCAATGCCGCCGTGAGAACCAATCGTTTGAAGGAAGCCGACTCCCTGATGACAGAAGTGGTAGCCTTGGGCAATGCCCAGCAGTTGGCTACTTTTGGCCGCACCTTGATCACCCTGAAGCAGGCAGATCTTGCCCTGAAATTGATGCTGGACAACCAGAAAAAGCACGGGGACAATTTTGTGGTGAATAGTGGTTTGATGCGGGCTTACAGCGCAAAAGGCAATTATGCAAAAGCCATCGAGTTCGCCGACAAGGCGATAGCTCAGGCGCCTAACGAGCAACAAAAGAAAGCAACGGAGGACCTGAAAACCCAGTTAAAGGGGAATAAGGACATCAATTAACCCCCTACAACATCGAACATTTTTGAAATAACCCTTCTAAGGTGTTCTAAGGTGCCTAAGGTGGTTCAAAACAAACATAACATGAATTTGAACCACCTTAGGCACCTAAGGACACCTTAGAAGGTTCCTGTCTTAGCCGCTCGTTATTGATAAATCAGTTGTTCTTGTTCTGGTAAGCTACTCATTCCGCAGCGAATCCACCGGATTGACAATGGCTGCCCGAATGGCTTGATAACCCACCGTCAGTATGGCAATAAGTAATGCCGCCACGCCCGCCAACACAAACACCCAAGGCTGCAATTCAATATGGTAAGCAAATCCCGCCAACCACTCCCGCATCAGGTACCATGCAATCGGAAGCGCCAGCACAATGGCGACCATAACCAGCCGCACAAAATCCATGGAAAGCAGTCGCACCACACTCAATACCGATGCGCCCAGCACCTTGCGGATTCCAATCTCCTTACCTCGCCGCTCGGCCGTAAAGGCCGCCAAACCAAACAAACCCAAACAGGAAATCAAGACAGCCAGGGTACCAAAATAGCGCGACAATAGCCCCACCCGTTTTTCAGCCACATATTGAGCCTGGTAAGTTTGATCCAAAAATGTATAATCAAACACAAAACCAGGATTGTAATCTTTGTAAAACTGCGCCAAAGCGGCCAGGGTCTTTTGTTCCGTCCCGGCG
>JAAFHQ010000042.1 GCA_013298445.1 Chitinophagales bacterium
AAAAAGCTGGGTAAGCCCAAATGACTTCCCAGCCGTAATCATAATCCCAAAAACTATTTTATGCTTCTTGATCCGACTTCACGAGCAATTGAAATCCATTGCCGTGAATGTTAACGATTTCGATGTTGTCATCTCTCCGCAGGTATTTGCGCAACTTGGTCACAAATACATCCATCGAGCGTGCAGTGAAATAGTTGTCTTCGCCCCAAATTTCAGATAGTGCTTCCGATCTTGGAAGAATATCATTCACATTTAAAGCAAACATTTTTAAGAGAGAAGCTTCCTTTGGGGAGAGCTTATGTTTCTCTTCTTCACCACTTTCCGCAAATGTAAGAATTCTTAATGGAAAATTAAAGTGATATTTACCAATAGAAAATTCTTTCACCTCATCTTTCGCATCTGCCTTGCCTTGCTGGCTCCGTTTCAGGATGGCGTGAATGCGAAAAAGCAGCTCTTCAGAATTGAATGGTTTAGAGATATAATCGTCCGCGCCAATCCGAAAACCCTCCAAAACATCGTCTTTCATCGTTTTGGCAGTCAGAAATACAATTGGCATTTCGCGGTCTTTTTCCCGGATTTCTCTGGCTAGTGTAAACCCATCTTTTTTGGGCATCATTACATCAAAGATGCACAAATCAAAATGGCCTTTTTTATAACTTTCCAATCCTTCTACCCCGTCTTTGGCAAGAGTTACATCGTAATCATGCATTTCCAGATAGGAGCGCAATACGTCACCAAAGTTCTGATCGTCTTCAACAAGTAAAATTCTATTGTTTGCCATAAGCGTATATTTTTGGAGATTCTTCGCTGCGGCTTTGCTTCGCAATCGCCGCCGCCCCGGCACTTCGGCTACGCTCAGTGACCGGGTGGGGGCGGCGATTGCGAAGCAAAGCCGCAGCAAAGAACCATTTATGCTTCTACTTGATAAGGAAAAGTCAGAATAAAACTGCTGCCTTTCCCAGGTTCACTTTTTACCTCCACCGAACCTTTGTGGGCGGTCATCATGGCTTTGACATAACTGAGTCCTAAGCCAAACCCCTTCACATCGTGCAAGTTACCAGTTGGTACGCGGTAAAATTTATCAAAAATTTGTTTGCGTGCTTCTTTACTGATACCAATGCCATTGTCTTGCACCGTCACCTCTACCCCATTCGATACATCACGGGTGCTGATGCTGATTTCAGGTTTATCAGGAGAATACTTTTCAGCATTGTCCAAGAGGTTGTTGATCACATTGGCAACGTGCGTAAGGTCTCCTTCAATGATCGGTTTGGTGGCGAGCAGTGATGGTTTAACCACACCGTCTCGTTTTTCAACCCGCAGTGAAATATTTTCCACTGCCGCCTGAATCACCTCGTGGAGGTTGACTTCGGTCAGTTTTAAGGAAAAATCGCGCTTGTCGAGCAAAGCCATTTGCAGGACTTTCTCCACCTGACTATTCATACGCTTATTTTCCTGTTTTATTATGTTGGCAAAGCGTTGTACTTTATCGGGGTTGCCCAAAATCATGGGCGAAACGATCGAATCGGAAGCCAGAGAAATGGTTGCGATGGGTGTCTTGAATTCGTGGGTCATGTTGTTGATGAAATCTGTTTTCATTTCCGACAGCTTTTTTTGCTGGAAAATGACCATCAGCGTATAAGCGAAACAAGACAAAATGATCATGGCAAACAACGCGGTTCCTGCTGCGTTTTTCCACAATGAGCTCAAAATGATATTGGTACGATTGGGAAAGTACACTCTAAGTTCACCGGGAGGAATTTTGGTATGTTGAAATACTGCCACGGAATAATCTGGGTTGTAGAGGCTGGCAGCATTGTAGGTTGGAGCAGGCCCCTTGCTTCCAAAATCATCGTAAACGTAGTGACCATCTTCGATGATCATGCCATTTTTTTCATTGGACCAAATGCCGTAATGAAAAGTAAATTTGCTGTTTTTTGAATTGATGCCCCTTTTTTCAAATTCCTGACGGATGGCTAGATCAAGATTGGCTGCTTTAATGCGCTCTTCCAAGGAACGCATGGTTTTATTTTGATCAAATAAAACTTTAATCCCAGGATATTCAACCATGATTTGAGCATAAACTTGCTCTAATGTGCTAGGGAATGGCTCATCATTCGGTACATTAACCCGATTGAAATTACTGTTACTTTTGGCAGTCTGTCGCTCTTGGTAGGCCATTGCGAAACCATTCATCGAGTTGAAGTACTCTTCCCGCTCATAGGCCTCTAGCCGATCGCTAACTTTTACCAAGGCTTCCTGCACGTTTTTGTCAAACCGCTCCTCATTCACCGACATGGAGGTCTGTATCAAATCGATTTGTACAAGAATGACCCCCAGCACCGCTGCGCTCATCAAACCAATAATTATCCAAATTGCCTTTTTATTCATCCTGTTCCAGCATATGATCTACCACAAGCGGTGAAGCTTGTTGGTGTTAAAACTACAAGATAGGCAGCACTGTTCAATGTTTTGCCTATGGTTATTAACAAAAGTTAAAATGAACCTTTGGCAAAATTAATGCATTTGTAACGGAGGCGCTTTACTTTAACGTAGAATTAACCTATACGACCTATTAAGGCTGTGGCTAAAACCCAATCAAAAGGGAGAACCCGATCCACGCACTAAAGCACTTGGCAATTGATGTCCTCCGAGCAAAATATCAAGTAGTGTAAGCTTGCTGAAATGTTTGCTGCATTTTTACCCGAAATTGCAGCACGGCCAACATGCGTTCTACCTCTGCCTGCCATCGCTGCCAAAGAGGCGAGTCTACGTTCCAACCGCCATTTAGCGCTGCAAAAAGCCCGGGCGGACAATGATATGCCAGTGCTTTGAGCAAGCGGGTGTAATGCCAGATGTTCCAAAAAGGGTTGTCTGCACCGGCCAAATAACGCTTAAATGGCTGGATCAAAGCCAAACTCAACTCCTCAGTCCAAGGATGCGGATTGGCGCACAATAAATAGGTAGCTACGTGGTCTTCTTCCAGCAAATAGGCCTGTTTTTGTAAAAAAGGTGGCAGTAATTGCTGCAAAGAGACCGCTGGAAGCACCTGCAAAAGATGCCGACCAGTTGAAGTTTGCCAACTGCTTGCTCCAGGCTGATTCAGCCACCACCCGGCCAATGCCTCCTGCCATACCAGGTCATGGTGCAACAAACTGGCGTCGGTAAGTGCCTGTACCCAACTTTCCTCCCGGTCCTGCTGGGCAAAAAGGCTGATGGTTTGCAGGGGTTCCAATCCCCATTCTTTTTGCCAGTATTTTGGTGGCAACCGCCGCAACAGCTGAAACAACCAGGCACTGCGTTGGGTAAATGAATAAGGTGCTTTACCACTTATTTCTACCCCATCCTTACGCCAGGCATCTGGTATTTCGGCAGGTAAATTCAGGACAATTTTGTTGTCTTTCAACTCGATACAATCCCGCAGATAGCTCAGATAACGTTGGGTTAGCCCTGAATTGGGAATGCTAGCCAGGAGTTCAGCAGCCATCTGCCGGGTTTCCTTGCGGCGATCTTGCAGACAGTTCTCTAAAAATGCTTCATCTTGAATACTCAATCCATGGTTGAGTTCAGCCAATAAAGCTGCCTTTTGAGCCGGGTCTTCAGTTTCCCAACTGCTTTGTAATTGATTTAGTCCCAAAGCGGCGTCCCGCTTGCGTATGCTTTGCAAAAGCGCCAGGCGGGCCGGGCCGGTACTGGTGCCCCAATCCGTTTGTATTGGAATTTCGTATAAAGGTTGCCAAAGTGGGTTTTGTAGCAGCAGCCATTGTCCTCGACTACCGATGGCTGTTCGAATCGTTTCCCAAAGTTCAGGATCACCTAAACTTCGTTGAAAGAGGGCCGGCAGTGCTTCCCGAGGCAGTACCTGTTCTGCCTGCAACAATAGGTGTACCCACTCCCCTAGTGCGTCACTGTATTTGCCTTCCAAAATTTCCTGCAAACAGCGTGCAGAAGCCACGGTACACTCTGCCTCCGCTTTTGTGGCGATACCCATTGCTGGCAATTCTCCTTTCCATTGCTCCAATGAGAATCCTGCTCTCCGCCATTGCCTCAAATAAACCATTGCTAACCCTGCAGATTTTTCAGGGCTATCAGCCAAGGCGGCACCTGCATTTTGCAAGTGCTGTAACAGGTCGTCTCCTAGCGGCGTTTGGTCAGTCCCCAAGAGCAATAATGTTTGCAATTCTTCCGAATGCTTCATTTTTAAGCCAACTTGAAATAATCCATAAAATTATCCTTACTTTGTCAATAGTTATTGCCCCACTACTTGTGCAACATGGATTACCATCGCCTTTTTGATCTGTTTAGCTATCAGGAAGCTCGTTTTCCCAACGAGGCAGCTTTAGCCTATAAACGGCAAGGGCAAAGGCACAGCTTTTCCACTGCTGATTGCCTGCACAAGATAAACCAAGTCAGCGCATTTTTACTGCGCCTGGGATTGAAACCTGGTGATCGGGCAGCAATTATTGCTCGCCACGGCAGTCCATTTTGGAATTTTTTAGACCTGGGCTTGCAACAGATCGGGGTAATTGTGGTACCGCTGCACGCCACTTCAGGGCTCGAGGAATTGCGGTTCATTTTGCAAGATGCCCTGGTTAGGGTTTGTTTTACCGATACAGAAGATTTATACAGCAGCATTCATTCGCTCCAAACCGATACAGCGTTGGAGTGGGTTATTCCTTTTTATCCACTGCCAGAGGTGAATCCATCAGTGCTGGAATTGTTGGCAGAGCCCAGTGCTGAAGAATTGGCTACCATTGCTGTACGGCGGGAAAGTATTGCAGAAACCGCTTTGGCTACCATCATTTATACCTCGGGCACCACGGGCAAACCCAAAGGGGTGATGCTTTCTCATCAAAACATCATTAGTAACATTAAATCTACAATTGCGCTCTTGCCGGTCAATTGTGAGCATAAAACTTTGAGCTTTTTGCCACTCAGCCATATTTTTGAACGTATGGTTGTCTACATTTACATGGCAGTGGGGGCTAGTGTGACCTACGCGGAAGGGCAAGAACAATTGCTGAACAACCTGCGCGAGGTACGTCCCCATTTTATCACCGCCGTGCCTTTAATCATGGAACGTTTGGTGGAACAAATTATGGCACATGCCCGCAAAGGGCCATTGTGGCGCAGAAAAATCCTGAAATGGGCCATCCAGCTGGGCAAAAATTATTATGACGGGAAGCGACAACCCCTGGCTTACTGGTTGCGTCTAACTTTAGCCAGAATCCTGGTTTTCAACCGTTGGCGCAAAATGTTTGGTGGCCGTATCGAAGGGATTGGAGTCGGCGCAGCTGCCTTGAATCCCGAATTGGGGCGTTTGTTTTCGGCAGCAGGATTAAAAGTACGAGAGGGCTATGGACTTACGGAAACTTCTCCGGTCATTGCTTTTAATCGCTTTGAACCCGGAGGCTCTCGTTTTGGTACTGTAGGAATCCCGATTCCAGGAGTTGATCTACGCATTGTCAACCCCGATGAAGAGGGTGTCGGCGAGGTTCAAGTTAAAGGGCTCAACGTCATGCTTGGCTATTATCAACAACCCGAATCAACCCAGGCGGTAATGACTGAAGACGGTTGGTTGCGCACCGGAGATTTGGGGCAGTGGGTACACAAACGTTTTTTAAAAATCAAGGGCCGACAAGATGATATGTTTAAAACCGGTGCGGGGAAGTTCATCGCTCCGGAAGCGGTGGAAAAACAGTTGTACCAATCCGAATACATCCAGCAATGCCTGGTGGCTGGAGCCAGCAAACCTGGGCCTTTTGCCCTGATTGTTCCACGTTTTGACAAACTGGAAGAATGGTGTCGAGCCCAAAAGGTACACTGGACCGCTCCACAATTTATGGTGCTGAATCCCAAAGTGCAGCGTTTTTTCAAGCTGGAACTTGAACGCCTGAATCAAGGTTTGCCACCTTATCAACAGGTGCAACAATTTTTATTGCTGCACGAAGCCTGGACAGAACAAAGCGGAGAAATGACGGCCACGCTCAAACTCCGCCGTAAAAAAATTCTGGCTACACACACCAAAAACATTAACGAACTTTATAGTTAACATCATGAGAAATCTGCATCTTTTAACCCGGTCAATGTTTTTACTTACGCTGCTACTTGGAGCAATAACACTCCAGGCTCAGGAGACTTCTGCCGCTGCTGTGACGAGCAAAGGAATCAGTTGGTTTGATCAATTATTAAAGGAAGATAGTGTTGGTGCTTTGGAAATCACCCTGGAAACGGATTTGAAGGTCCTGATGAAAGGAAAAGCTGATGAAAAGTATCAGCCCGCTGTGTTGAAATACAAAAACTCAGCGGGTGAAGACAAAGTATATACCGCGGAAATCCGGCCACGCGGAAAAACCCGGAAAGAAATTTGTTTGCACCCGCCAATTAAGCTAAAGATCAAAAAATCAATCTTAACAGGTGAAGGTTATTTGCCCCACAATGAGATGAAAATTGTTTGGGAGTGCAAACCCTCCGGTGCTTTTGAGCAATTCATTTACAAGGAATATCTGGCTTATCGCTTGTACAACCTGATCTCTCCGTCCAGCTTCCGGGCAAAATTGGTTAAAATCAATTTGATTGATACCAATAACCCTGGAAAACCAATTGAAAAAATCGGCTTTATCGTAGAAGATGAAGAGCAGGTAGCTGAGCGCATGGCTTGTACACTAATGGAAGAACGGCCTAAAGATACCCGCCAATTTGCCCGGCAACATTTCCTGAATTTTGTCTTTTATGAATACATGATTGGCAATACGGATTGGGCATTTGGAAACAGCCACAACACCCGTTTTTTTGAACACATCTCCACCAAAAAAGTCATCCCTGTTCCTTATGATTTCGATTATTCCGGCTTGGTGAATGCGCCCTACGCAGTCCCCCACGAGTCTTTGCCCATCAAGGATGTACGGGAACGGTATTTTAAAGGCGGAGTAGTCGGTGCGCCAGAAGGGGCAATGTTGCGGAAACAATTTTTACAAAGCAAAACAGCAGTCTTGGATTTTATCAAAAAATTCGAACTCCTGGATAAATACAACCGGGAGGATGCGCTCCAATACATCACTGATTTTTATAAGGAAATTGAAGACGAGCGCCAATTCAGTCGAATCATAAATCCTTAAATCCAGGTCTATAAATTTACGTTGGTCTTGTAAAAGCAGAAAAAATCCGGTTTTTCCAAACAATCTTTTATTTTTGGAATTTAGATAAAGGATAATTCTGCCAAACATCCAGATAAACCAACTTTTTATGGAACCAACAAGGTTGTCTGACCTGATCCACTATCAGGCTGCTAATTTCCCATTGCAGCGTGCCTTCGGGCATCGTGTTGATGGGGATTGGAAATACTACAGCACACAAGAAATCATTGATTTAGGCAACAAAGTTAGCCGGGGTTTGCTCAAACTGGGGATAAAAAAAGGGGATCGCATTGGTGTAGCGGTTACCCAAAACCGCCCGGAATGGACCATTCTCGACGTGGGCATCCAACAAATCGGGGCCATTAATGTCCCGGTTTATGCTACCATCACTACGGAGGATTACACCTATATCTTTAACGACTCTGAAGCCAAATACTGCTTTGTTGGCGGTGGTGACTTGTACGAAAAAGTCAAAGCAGCACAAGCGCAGGTTCCCTCTTTAAAAGAAATCTATTCCTTCGACAAAAAGCAAGGCCAACCTTTCTGGGAAACAATTTTTGCGGAGGATGGCCAAGCCGAAGTAGATGCACTACGGGCACAAATTAAACCCGAAGAGCTGGCAACCATCATTTATACTTCAGGCACTACTGGGGTGCCCAAAGGAGTGATGCTTTCCCATGACAACATCATCAGCAACATCATGGCCGGGAAAGGCGCTTTCCCTTTTGTAGCCGGGGATACGGTTTTGAGTTTTTTACCCATTTGCCACATCTACGAAAGGGTGGTCATTTACCTTTATACCCTTTTTGGCGTTTCGGTTGCCTTTACCGGGACCGACAATTTGGGAGGGGAACAAGGTGACCTCATGGCGGTTAAGCCCCATTTTTTCACCACCGTGCCTCGCCTTTTGGAAAAGGTCTACGAACGCATCTACAATAAGGGATTAGACTTGACTGGTTTGAAGAAAAAATTGTTCTTCTGGGCACTCAAATTAACGGAAGACTATCATTACGAGTTTAAACCCAAAGGCTGGCAGGCGATTCAATGGAAAATAGCTGATAAGCTCATTTTTAGCAAATGGCGGGCAGCTTTGGGGGGCAACCTCAAGGGCATCACTACAGGTGCAGCCGCTTGCCCACGACGAATAGCCCAGGTGTTTTCTGCTGCCGGGATTCCCATTCGGGAGGGTTATGGCTTGACCGAAACTTCCCCGGTAATCACCCTGAATTTATTTGAGCCTGGAGGTGCCTTATTGGGTTCGGTTGGACCAGTGATTGACCGCGTTGAAGTTTTGATCGACGAATCGGATGGCATTTTCCGCCCGGGAGAAGGTGAAATTCTGGCCTATGGCCCCAATGTCATGATGGGCTATTACAACAAACCTGAGGCCACCGCTGCCGTGATGAAGACCATCAACGGCAAAACCTGGTTTTGTACCGGGGATGTAGGCAAAATGGTGGATGGTCCCGGTGGGAGAAAGTATTTGCAAATCACGGATCGCAAAAAAGAATTGCTCAAAACTTCGGGCGGAAAATATGTAGCCCCCACTCCTATCGAGAGCAAGTTCCGCGAAAATTTCCTCATCGAACAAATGATGGTCATTGGCGAGCAGCGCAAATTTGTTTCTGCCCTCATTGTGCCTGCCGAACCAGCTTTAAAAGACTGGTGCGATGGCCATCAGGTGGAATGGACAACTTTTCCAGAAATGCTCCACCACCCCAAAGTGCTCGACAAATTTCAAAGCATTGTGGATGGGATCAACCCAAGCTTCAGCCACATTGATCAGATCAAAAAATTCCGACTGCTGGACAAAGTATGGGAGCCCGTCAAGTCCGATGGCACCGAGGCCGAACTGACGCCAACTATGAAACTCAAGCGCAGGGTAATTTTAGAGAAGTACAAAACGGAGATTGAAGACATTTACGCTGAGTAGTGGAAAGCGAATAGCGAATAGCGAATAGCGAAAGACAACCGATTCATGCCCGTTGAGCTTTTCACTTTTCACTTTTCGCTATTCGCTATTCGCTTTACTGTGGTGGCAGCAAAGAGAAATTGCGGTTGTACAAATACACCAACATCGCAACAAAAAGAACAAAAAAGATAAAGAAATACAGAACACAGTATCCCTTTCGTCCAACGTTTTCTATTTCAGACATTGTTTAGGCAGTTTTGAGTGAATGAAAACTTGCGCCTGCAAAGATGGGTAAAAAATGCAAATTCTAGGCACGAATCAATGTAATGTTTATCCGCTAAAATCGTTAGTAGTTGTATAAAGTACGGCTACTATGAGTTATAACACAATTATTACAGCTCTTTTTTTATGTATAGTCCTATCACTCAAGGCTCAAGATACCTACACCTGGGAAAAAATCCCGGTAGCGGGTATAAAAATGAAAAATTACCCTGCCGACACCAATGCAGCAGCACTTGTGCTAGCAGATATCGGACGGATTTCAGTCAGTATTCGTTCCAGCAAAAGTGAGTGCTTGTTTGAGCGAAAAAAGCGCATTAAAATTTTAAAACCTGCTGGTTTTCAATATGCTGATGTAGCCATTCCAATCTATGTCGAAAATGATGCAGAAACTTTGATGGAATTCGAAGCTCACATTTACAATTCCACCGGTCTCGCCCGAACGATCGAGAAAAAAGATGCTTTTTTGGAAAAATCAAGTGGGCAAGTAATGCAGCTCAAATTTGCGTTCCCCGAAGTGCAGGTTGGGAGTGTTATCGAATATCGGTATTTGATCAGCAAAAAAAACTTTTTTGAGCTTCCAGAATGGTACTTTCAACAGGAAATTCCCGTACTGTGGAGTGAGTTGAGTGTAACTATTCCCAGTTTGTTGGAATACGTTACCCTAATCAATGGAACGCCACCACAGGAACGAGCTCCAACCTCAGTGCAAGAGCAAGTCCTCAATATCCCCTATGCAACAGTTTCCACGGTATCTTATTACCAAAAAAACATGCCTGCACTGCGTCCCGATGGTTACATCACCACCATGGCCGATTATTATTCCCGCATTCGCTTCCAATTACAAGCCTCTAGGCTTAATGGTTATCGCGAAGAAATCTTCTCTTCCTGGGAAAAAACTGCCAAAGAGTTGATAAATCATGAATTTTTTGGAAAAAAATACCTGCGAAGAGCTAGTTTAGATGGAGCCCTTGCTGAGCTTTCACCACAACTTTTAGGCATTGAAAAGCCCGAAGAACAGCTCCAAAAAATTCATCAATTTGTTACCCATCATATGACTTGGAATGGCTACCATCGTTTTTTGGTTGAAGAGCCTCTTGATAAGGTTTTTGTGCGTAAACTAGGGAGCTCAGCAGAGTTAAACCTCCTGTTGTGTGGCTTGCTGAATGCCAACAACATCAATGCTCACCCCATGTTGTTGAGTACCCGTGAACATGGTCAGGTATTCCAAGACTATCCCATTATTGATCAATTCAATTCTGTCATTGTTCAAGCCCAAATAGGTGACAAGTCCATACTATTGGATGCAACCCATCCCTATCTGGCACCTGGGTGGGTTCGTGAAGACGCCTTAAATGGTTCGGGATGGGTCGTTGATCCTAAAAACCCTCGTTGGGGCGATATCCTCCCTGGCAAATCCAGTTCAACCTACTCTTTCAACCTGCAATTGAATGAAACTGGTCAACTGGATGGCAAAATGTCGCGTGCTCAAGATGGCTATGAAGCAGCCAAAAGTCGTGAAAAATTGAAGGACGAAAAAGCCCAAAATACCAAGGATAAAAAGGCTACGCTCCCCCTTGCTGAAATTGCACAATACGATTCCATTCAAGTGCGCGACCTTGATGAGTTCAGCAAAACCTTAATCACCACTGCCCGCATCAAACTACCTGAATCACTGACAATCAATGGTGAGCTGGCTTATTTTAGCTCGGTATTGGTTCCTTTTTTTGCAGAAAACCCCTTCAAAGTGACCAATCGGGCTTACCCTGTTGATATCCCTTATCCTTTGTCCCAAAGGCAAATTCTCAATCTCACTCTCCCAGAAAAATTCAAGCTAGAGGAATTACCCCAAACAGTCAATTTAAGTTTGCCTAACAATGGTGGGCGTTTTTCCTACCAGGTTCAATTATTCGGCAACCGAATTTTAGTAACCACTCAATTGCAAATCAACCAATTGAGCTATTCCGCAGTAGAATACCAAACCCTCAAAGGCTTCATCGATCTAGTGATTGAAAAACAGCAAGAACAATTGGTATTCAAAATAAAAGAATGAGGTGAAGAAAGCTATCATTTAGTTGCAATGAGTTGATAGGATGAGAAGAAATCCGGGTGAATAATTTGAGCAAATCCTTTTGATTATCAATCCAAAGTTCTACCTTTGCGGCTCAAATTTTAATTCATCACCAAATCCCACCTTTCGTGGGAAGAAATGCATTTTATGATTGACGAAAAAGACGGCATCGAGCAAGAAGAGCTAGGTGCTCAAGATCAGGTGGAGGAAACGGCTGTAGAAAGCACGCCCGAAATCGTAGATCAAGTAGAAGAAGTAGCTGCCGTAGCTGAAGAAGTGGTTGAAGAAACTGCTGATGTAGCCGCTGAAGTGGTTGAAGAACCCGTAGCAGTGACTGAAGAAGTAGCCGCTGAAGTGGTTGAAGAGGTAGCCGAAGTAGAAGCGGTAGCTGAGGAAACCCTGGAAGAAGTAGCTATTGAACCTACTCCAGAACCAGTGGTTATCATCAAGAGTATCAAAGATGAGCCAGAAGCCACTACTGGTGAAGATGATGATGAAGACGAACTAGATGAAGAATTGCTCTTCATGACTGGTTTCGATCCCAACACTGCACACGATGAGTTTGACTGGAGCATCACCAACAAAGGTGGCGCCGTTTATTCTGAGGAAACAACCAAAGAATACCTGACCCAGTACGAGTCTACCATGAACGCAGTGGTAGAAAGTGAGATTGTAAAAGGACGAGTTACCTCCATGAATGGTGGCGACGTAGTTCTGGACATCAACTACAAGTCAGATGGTTTGGTGCCACTTTCTGAATTCCGCGATACTCAGGATCTCAAAATTGGAGATTTCGTTGAAGTATACGTAGAGCAACAGGAAGACTTGCGCGGCCAGCTGGTTCTTTCTCGCCGCAAAGCAAAACTGCTACGCGCTTGGGAAAGCATCGTTGATTCTTACGAAAATGGTACCGTGATCAAAGGTACGGTCATCAGCAAAACCAAAGGTGGTCTGATTGTAGACTGCAGTGGTTTGGAGACCTTCTTGCCTGGTTCACAAATCGACATCAAGCCAATCATCGATTACGATTCATACGTTGGCAAAAACATGGAGTTCAAGGTGGTTAAGATCAACGAAACCATCAAAAACGCCGTGGTATCTCACAAGGCACTCATCGAAAGCGACCTCGCCGAGCAACGCGAAGCCATCATTGCCAGCCTCGAAAAAGGTCAGGTATTGGAAGGTATCGTCAAGAACATCACCGACTTCGGTGCGTTCCTCGACTTGGGCGGCGTAGACGGTCTGCTCTACATCACCGATATCTCTTGGGGCCGCATCAGCCACCCAAGCGAAGTACTCAGCCTGAACCAAAAGATCAGCGTAGTGGTACTGGACTTCGACGAGAACAAGAAGCGTATTTCTTTGGGCTTGAAGCAATTGCAACCACACCCATGGGAAGTACTCGACAACACCATCTCCGAGAACTCTATCGTTAAAGGTAAGATTGTCAACATCGAAGATTACGGCGCATTCCTCGAAATCCAACCGGGCGTAGAAGGTTTGATCCACGTTTCAGAAGTAAGCTGGAGCAACCAACCGATCAACGCACGCGAATTCTTCAAGTTGGGCCAGGAATACTCTGCAAAAGTAGTTACCGTTGACCGCGATGAGCGCAAGATGTCACTCTCTCTCAAGCAGATGGCGACCGACCCTTGGAGCGAAATCGAAAACCAATTCCCACTCAACAGCCGCCACACTGGCGAGGTGAAAAACCTCACTCCTTATGGCGTATTCATCGAGCTGCAAGAAGGAATCGGCGGTATGGTGCACATCTCCGACCTGAGCTGGACCAAACGTTATGGTCACCCATCCGAGTTCACGAAGGTTGGTGAAAAAATTGACGTTGCCATCCTCGATATCGACAAGGACAACCGCAAATTGTCATTGGGCCACAAACAACTGGAAGAAAACCCATGGGATACTTTCGAAAATGTATTCCCTGTAGGTTCTTACCACGAAGCTACCGTGTTGCGTCGTGACGACCGCGGTGCCATCGTTCAGTTGCCTTATGGTCTGGAAGCTTTTGCACCGATCAAGCACATCCGCAAAGAAGACAACAACCTCGCTGAAGTAGACGAAGTACTGACTGTGAAGGTGATTGAATTCAACCGCGATGACAAGCGTATCCTCGTTTCTCACCTGCGTTACCTCGAAGACATCCGTCGTGAGGCTGATGAGCAAGTGAAAAAAGTGAAGGACGACGAGCGCAAAGTAACGCGTACTGCCGTTAAAAAGCAGCAGGACAGCATTGAGCGCACTACCCTTGGCGATCTGGAAGGATTGGCTGCCTTGAAGGAGCAATTCGAACAGCAGAACCAACAGACTACTAAAGAAGATCAGGAATAAAATTCTGATGGAGATAAAAAAGGCCTCATCGTGGTGATCCACGGTGGGGCTTTTTTGTTTTCAAAAGGTTAATTTCTGGCAAATGTTTAAGTCAAGTACTATTTTTGGATAGTTGAGAAATTTAATGGAGTACTGGCATCGCCTGCGTCAAATCCGCTCGCGGTAGCCTAAACCTCCTCAACTCCTCAACTTCTCAACCTTTTTTTCATGACCTTCTCCAGCAAACTCCTCCTCTTCGGCGAACACACCATCCTGCGCGGCTCAGCAGCCCTCGCTTTGCCCCTACCCCTTTTCAGCGGCAAATGGGCCTACACCACCCCAGAAAATGCTCCTACTTTGCAACGCAATCTGGCCGAATGGTGTCAATACTTGGCCGAACAGCAGTCCAAAGGGGCGCTGGAAACGGAGCTGGACTTGGCGCGTTTTAGGGAGGACCTGGCAGCAGGTTTGTATTTTGACAGCAACATCCCCAATGGTTATGGAGCAGGCAGTTCAGGGGCCTTGTGTGCGGCCCTATATGCAAGTTACGCCCTCCAGCCGATTGAGTGTACGGATGCAGCCCGCTACCCGGAACTCAAAAGAATTTTGGGCCAAATGGAGAGCTTTTTCCATGGCTCGAGTTCGGGTACCGATCCTTTGATCGTTTATTTGAACCAACCTGTCTTGCTTCAGGCCGATGGTAGCATCCAAACCCTTGAAGTGCCCGACTGGCCAAATGAAACCTCTGAATTCCAGTTTTTTTTACTGGATACAGGCATTCAACGCAGTACTGCGCCATGGGTGAACTTGTTTTTGGAGCGCTGTACCGATGCAGCTTATCTCCACAATATCCAGCAGGAACTGATCCCACTAACAGCACAGGCCATTGCCGCATTCCGTGCTGGGGATTGGCCTGGTTTATTTAAAAAATGGTCAGGCATCAGCGCCCTGCAACAGGTAAATTTTGCTCCTATGATCCCGGAATCCTTCCAGGCTTTGTGGGCAAAAGGGCTCAACTGTGGGCATTTTGCCCTCAAGTTGTGTGGCGCAGGCGGTGGTGGCTTCCTGCTGGGCATGGGCCGGACTGGCCATTTTCCCCCCGAAGCGATAATTTTAGCCTGAAGTGTGGCGAACAATTATGCTTTTCGCTTTTCGCTTTTCGCTTTTCACTTTTCACTAAATACGTACTACTATGAAAAAAACATCTTTGATTCTTGGCTTTGCATTGATCGTAGCAATCCCAATGTTCATGGCCCTGAGCCCCAAGGCCGAAAAACCTGCCGCCAATGAATGGCGGGTAGTAACGGTAGTAGAATCCGTAGTACCCGGCAAATTAGGACGTTCCAAAGTGCTGACGATGGATAGCAATGGTGCAAGCTCCGAGACTGAAATCCAAAACATCTTCAGTTTGACGGGCATCAACTTTACCAATTTGCAAACCAACAACCGCAGTGTTACTGATCTTTTAGCCAAAAACAGTGCGGATGGCTTTGAATTGGTAGAAGTTGTGCCTGGCAACTTTGGCGACAACAATTCACAAGGGATTTTTATGACCCGTTTTATTTTTAAGAAATAGGCAGATTACGTGGAGTAGAGACGTTGCATGCAACGTCTCTACTCCGTCTTCAAACTCTTGATCGGGTTCATCAAAGCGGCCTTTATCGCCTGATAGCTTACCGTCAATAGTGCAATCGTAATGGCAATCAGGCCAGCCAAAAGGTATACCCACCATTTGATCTCAATGTGGTAGGCAAACTCCAGCAGCCATTTGTTCATCGCCCAATAGGCAATCGGAAAGGCGATGGCGATGGCAATAGCAACCAACTTTAAAAAATCCATAGAAAGCAGTTTGCTCAGACTCAGTACACTTGCCCCCAAAACTTTGCGCACCCCAATCTCCCGGATTCTTTGCTCTGCGGCATAAGTGGCCAGCCCAAAAAGGCCCAAACAAGCAATCAAAACAGTAGCTAGAGCCAGCCAAATCAGCATGGTTTCACGGCGGGCATCTTCGGCATAAAAAAGGGCCAATTGTTGAT
>JAAFHQ010000419.1 GCA_013298445.1 Chitinophagales bacterium
TGTGTAAGCTTCCAGGTATCGTAAGTGCGGAACAATTCAGGGATACACTGGAATCCCCCCATGTTTTCATCGGTTTGGTCGGCAAGGGCCAATACACCCTGTACGTTTTGGGGCTTGGTTTCGGGGTCATAATCCCAATGGATAAAACCTTTGAACTCGTGCCCGGGGCGAGAGGGGAAATTCAAATTGGCCCTATCGATGGTCACCCAGAGTTTTTCGGTGCCCCAGATGTCCACAAAAGCATTGTACAAACGTTCGGATTGGCGATTGTCCCAGAGGTATTGGTGGTTGTAGATTTCTACCATCCCGCTGTTGGTCAATTCTTTCATTCGCATTTCAGCGCGAGCGGGGGCGTACCAGGTTTCAGAATCATTGGGGTCTTTTTCTTCAAATTCCCAAAGCAGCGCAGCCATTTTTGCGCAGTTTTCCTTGGGTACTGCACCTTTGACAACGATGTAGCCGTTGTGCTGCCAGAACTGCCAATCTTCTTCCGATAATACGCGCAATGGCTGGCCATTCGAACGGTCACTGAGTTTGGCCTGGCTACTTTTAGCGGTGGAGGGATTGCCGGGGATATCTTCATGGTTGTGGTCAAAGGCCATTGTTGGCGTCATTGTAGGGGCCATGGTGGGTGTTTCAGGTTGCATGGTATTGGATTTGGAGGTGAAAAAGGAACTTTTAATGGGTTGAGGAAGGTTGAGGAGGTTGAGAAGGTTTAGGCTACCGCAGTGACTTAGACACGGACATTGTCAAAATTGCTGCGGTAGCCTAAACCTTCTCAACCTCCTCAACCTTCTCAACAAGTATCACAAAGTTATCAACAGGATGTCGTGGTTTCCACCCCTTCAATTGCATTTTTTTGTTCTCCATTGACCTGATTTGCCTAAAAAACCAATAGTATAAGTTATTTTTGGACAAAAAAGCATGAAAATCCAGTTTGAAGACATTCGACCAGATATGGATCGCTCTTTCCGGATTTTGCTCACGCCCCGTTTGCACAACACCTTTTTGTGGCATTACCACCCCGAATATGAACTGGTTTACATCGAAGGCGCCAATGGCACCCGGCACATTGGGGATCACATCTCGCGTTACGAAGGCAGCGATTTGGTCTTTATTGGCCCAAATGTGCCACACCTCAATTTTGATTATGGGGTAGAGCATGAACATTATAAAATTGTCATCCAACTCAAGGAGGATTTTTTGGGCAAAAATTTTTTTCAGGCCCCAGAGCTAAGCGATGTACGGCGTTTGTTTGAGCAGGGTAGGGAAGGGGTCTCTTTTTTGGGTGAAACAAAAGCTACGATTGGGCAACGCCTCAAACAACTGGCCAACCTTAGCCATTTTCAACAACTGATGGAATTGTTGGATATTTTTCAAACTTTGGCATTGTGCACTAATGCCCAAAAGCTGGGTGCAACGCCTATCCAAAATGAGCAGTATTTTCAAGACCAGCAACGCTTGCAACGGATTTATCATTTTGTAGAAAAACACCATCGGGAAAAAATCAAGATGGAAGAAATAATCGCTTTAACCAATTTATCCAATGCCTCATTTTGCCGTTATTTTAAAAAAATGACGAGTATGACCTTCACGGAATTTTTGAATCAATACCGAATCAATACAGCCAAACGCCTATTGCTGAACCATTGTAACGTGTCGGAAGCTTGCTATGAAAGTGGATTTGAAAACTTATCTCATTTCAATAAGACCTTTAAAAAACTGAGTGGGGAAAACCCGAAGGATTTTCGTCGACGACATCTTTCCTCCTTTTAAATTGCATTTTTGCCCTAAATAGCAACATTTATCTGGTGTTGACTTTTAGAATTGAGTACCTTTAAAACCGTTTTTACACCCAAAATTCATCACAATGGCTGTTTATAACCTAAATGTCAATGGGAAAAAGGTAACGGTGGATGTTGAGCCAGACATGCCTTTGCTGTGGGTTCTGCGCGATTTTGCAGGACTAAAAGGGACCAAGTTTGGTTGTGGCATGGCACTTTGTGGCGCTTGTACTGTCCACTTGAATGGTCAACCCATTCGCTCCTGTCAAACTCCCGTATCCTCTTTGGCCAAAAGTGCCAAACTCACTACGATTGAAGGCATTTCGGATGGTGTTACCCTCCACGCCGTACAACAAGCCTGGGTCGAAGAGCAGGTACCCCAATGTGGCTATTGCCAATCCGGCCAGATCATGTCAGCAGTTGCTTTGCTCAAAACCAATCCTGATCCAAGCGACGAAGACATCAACAGTGCTATGGTTGGTAACCTTTGCCGCTGCGGCACGTATGATCGCATCCGCAAGGCCATTCACCGAGCGGCTGATTTGTCCAAAACCAGCGGTGGCGGTAGCCAAAAAGTAGGCAAAGCTGGTGGCAAATAATCCCTCACCTTCAATCATCTGAGCTTATGACATCTAACAACAATAGTCGTCGCGAATTTTTGAGGCTTAGCAGTTTGTCCGGTTTGGGGCTGATGCTGGGGGTCTCGTCTTTCGCCAAAAATGCTTCGATCGTCAAGTTGACAGAAGAAGCGCTACAACTAGAAATCAACCCATTTATCATCATCGATAATTTGGGCAATATTACGCTGGTTAACCCTCGTCCGGACATGGGGCAGGGTTCAACCCAAGCTGTTCCATCCCTATTGGCTGAAGAACTTGAAGTGAGTTTGGAAAAAGTCAAACTCATCCAATCCGACGGAAAATCCAAATACGGTAGCCAAACCTCCGGCGGTAGCAGTAGTGTACGCGAATTGTGGGAGCCTTTGCGCAAAGCTGGCGCGGCTGCCAAAGAAATGCTCACAGAAACCGCCGCCAAACGTTGGGGGGTATCCGTCGACAAATGCTACGCCGAAGATGGCCGCATTCACCAACGCAACAGCGACAAAAGTTTCTCCTATGGCGAATTGGCCGATGAAGCTTCCAAATTGCCAATCCCCAAAAATCCTAAACTGAAGGATTCGAAGGATTTTAAAATCATTGGCAAAACCAAACCACGCCTGGATGTACCCGATCGGGTAACGGGTAAGGCCGTTTTTGGCATGGATGTAGATGTACCTGGAATGGTTTACGCGGCCATCTTGCACTCACCCGCCATCCACGGCAAAATTGTCTCCATCGACGATGCCGCCGCCAAAAAAATACCCGGAGTCATCAAGGTTATGAAGGCCGAGCGCCCGATGCCCCACCGGACTTCTGAAGCAGTAGCAGTCATTGCGACCAACTGGTGGGCTGCACTCAAAGCCAAAAAAGCCTTGAATGTAACCTGGGACAATAGTGGTCTGGATAAAATGACTACCGATAGTTATTTCGCCAAAAGTTATGAAGCCGCCAAAGCGGAAGGCATCAACTTTGAAGAAAAGGGCGACATCGATCAGGCCTTGGCACATGCTGAAAAGACCCTGGAAGCTGTATATGAAACACCTTTCCTGGCCCACGCTCCAATCGAACCGGAAAACGCCATCGCTCACGTCAAAGACAATGGCGAGGTGGAAATTTGGGCACCGATTCAAGGGCCAGACTGGGCGCTGAGGGATGTGGCGGGTTACCTCAAAGTGAAACCCGAACAGATCAAAATCAACGTCTTTTTGTTGGGCGGTGCCTTTGGCCGCAAAGCTTACCACGATTTTTTGCTGGAAGCCTGCTTCTTGTCAAAAGAATTGAAAAAGCCCGTCAAAGTCATTTGGACCCGTGAGGACGACATCAGCCAGGGGCCATACCGCCCGGGGATGCTGAGTGCCATGCGTGGCGCAGTGAACGGCAAAAGAATCGCTGCTTTCCACCACCATGCCATTGGCGAATCCATCAACCGCCAGGTGTTCAATGGTTTGAAAGACCACGAAGTGGACGACTGGATCACTGGCGAATTGAGTGCTGAAAACCACAAATACAACCTGCCCGTTTGGAAACTGAGTTGGAGCAATGTCAAAACCGATATCCCCATCGTGTGGTGGCGTTCAGTGTACGCTTCCAATTTTGCTTTTGGGCAAGAGTGTTTTATGGATGAATTGGCTCATGCCGCTGGCCAGGACCCGATTGAGGCTCGACTAGCGATCCTTCAGGATGATCGGTTCAAAAAAGTGCTGGAAGTGATTTCCGAAAAAGCCAACTGGAAGGAAAAACTGCCAGCAGGACAAGGCCGGGGTGTTGCCATGTTCAAAAGCTTCGGCAGCATCAGTGCTTGTTGTGTGACGGTGTCCAAAAAAGGTGACGGCAGCGTCAAAATTGATAAAGTAGTATCCGTTATCGACTGTGGCTGGCACGTAAACCCTGACAACGTCAAGGCACAAACCGAAGGCAACATCGTAATGGGCTTAACTGCGGCCATCAAACCTGGTATCACTTATGCTGGTGGCATGGCCCAGCAGTCTAACTTCCACGATTACCCGATCATGCGCATCAATGAAGCGCCGGAGATGGAAATCCATATTGTGAACAGTGGAGAAGTACCCGGTGGGGTAGGCGAGCCTGGTTTGCCGCCAGTGGCACCAGCGTTGGCGAATGCCATTTTTGCGGCTACGGGCAAACGACTACGGAAGTTGCCGATTGATTTGAATGAGGTGTAAATAAAAGAACAAGAACGGAAAGAGTTAGAAGCTTTCCGTTCTTTCTTTTTATCGAGATAAATGGATATTAATTTTGCCCCGTTTTCTTCTTACCCGTCGGGTTAGTTCGATCGTAAATCACGTTCTTTTTGGCGTTTAGGGGTGTTGGTGTTGGCGCTTCATCCATAATTTGGGTCTCCAGTTTATCGAAATACGCCAATTTCCCTTGTTCAATTTTAAAACCTTCGTAAGTGCCATCGGGGACATTCACTGGTCCGGATTTGGCGGTGCCATTGAAAGGAATCAAATGGTCATAAATGATCATGCCCATCGCTTCGTCCCAGTTCATTTTTACACTGGTTTCGGCACTGTATTCCAGCATAAGACGATTGACTGGCCCATCATTGTTGATGGTTTTAGGGAAAACGGGTGCACCAAAGACCACTTGATCGTCTTTGAAGGTCAAAACATCAATGACTTTGCGGCGCTTGAAAAAGGAATAAGTATCCAAACCAAAGAGCAAATACTTGGGCCCTGCAGGATCTTTGAGTTTCAGGATGTTGTAATAAATCACTCCGTACCAGTTGTCTGGCCCACTGATGGACTGTTGTACATCTTCAATTTTAGCCGAGCGATCTACCAGAGGATACATCTTTAATTCGGGGCTGTTCATTTGAATGACCCCGTAATAATGGTAAGTATTGTCGTCGACAAAAAGCTGCCAGGTGAAAATCCGGAAGGTACTGTCAGGTGCATACTGTATGGAAATAGGCTTGAGCCGTGAAAATTTGTATTGGTAGGAATTCGTGACTTTCAGGGCTTTTTTGAGCGTCAGAATCATCTTTCGGGTAGCCGCAAAACGACTTTCGGGCAATGAATCATTGATGATCAGAAAGGAAAGCACCCCTAAAGTGTCTTCGTATAGTTTGAGTTCCTTTTGAGCGGTACTGCTCAGTTTGGTTTTGTTTTGGGCTTGGCCAAATACTGGAATTAAAAGGCTGAAAACGAGCAAGAAAAACAGATTACGCATGGCTTGAATTGATGGTTATTACGCCACATTAACGACAGAAGTACATT
>JAAFHQ010000420.1 GCA_013298445.1 Chitinophagales bacterium
ATAAATTCAATCGCTCCGCGATTGGGTTTATGCCCGATTTTGACTTTTCAAAAATTCGGGATGACTCATGTTTTTTATGATATTTGAAGCTGGATGACAACACGTTTTAACCGCTTTAGGATTGGCTTATGAGATCATTCCTGTGATTGAAAGGTGGATTTTTGAAGATTTAGTCTAAACGCTTCTTCATTTTCGGCGTCTTTTGGTATTGAGCCCAAAAAATCTCGGTTGGATAATTCGATCAATGGAGTCAGTTTTAAATCAAGATAACTATTTTGATGTAGCTTAAACTGTTGAGGATTGATCCATCCTTCATAAGCCTTAGAAACATAAATTTGCTCACCATTCTGAATTCTGAGCCTCAATTTGGTTTTGAATTTTCCTTCGTATTTAGGTAAGAGCAACATGAGGAAATGTTGGGGATCTAATTGTATCCTCCAAGTCATGCAGGTCCAATGCATGACAGATTCAATAGGAAACCACCTGCCGCTACTATCCTGAGCCTCTTGAATGGTAATCACGTAGCCGTCTCTTCCATAAAATGCTTTAGGGTTGGGACTTTGGTTGACAACATAAACGGGATAGAACAAGGTTCCTGTATCATAAGGTCGGCTTCGATCCCAATAAACGTCATTCGAATAGTCTGGGAAAATTTCAAGTCCATCGCCGGGCAAAGAATCATAAGGGATGTACCCTTTGGGTCTTTGAAATGGCAGAACTACAGGCTCAGGTTTCCAAGTAATAAAATTAAGGGTATCTGTAAAAGGGAACACCCCTCCAAACAGGATGGCAGAATTTGGAATAATGGATTGCACCTCAAATTTTCGTAAGGAATCCGGTTCAAAGTTTGATACAATTATAGGAGGGGCGAAAGTTTGCCTTTGGGGCTCAGATAGCCGGGTACAGGTAAGACAAAGTAGAAAAGGAAAGAAGAGGATTAGGGTACGCATTACTTTTGTTTGGGGGTAGAATGCGGAAAAGTCTAAATCGTTACACGATTTTAGAAGAAGGCGATAAAATTAGACTACTTAAAGTGCATATGCAGAAATTTTTCCCCCCAATTTTCTCCCTACAATCCAAAATAATTGTATTTTAGACAATTATTTTAATGTTTTTCATCGCGCATTACCCATGTGAACTGCTAATCAAGGCATTAGCTGCCACATTGGTAATGTTAAATGAAACCTACATGCTTAAAGATCGCAACAAAAACAAAAAGGTGTTTAGCCTTTTTACACCTGTTTCTATTGTACTACTCTTGTTGGTAGTGATTGGATTGTTGTCCTTGACGGACTATAGTGACAACAATATCGACTCGTCTCATTCAACCTGGACGCATTACGGCGGAAGTCCTGACCAATCCAGGTATTTTGCAGCTTCGGACATCACCAAAGAAAACGTAGCAAAACTGCAAGTGGCCTGGATGTACCCCTCGGGAGATCAACAACCCTATTTTTTTAGCCCAATTATCGTGGACACCACCATGTACGTGATGGGCAAAAACAACTCCTTGATTGCCGTAAGTGCATTGAGTGGTAAGGAGATCTGGATTCACGCCAATCTGCTTGGAATGAGCAGAAGAGGGCTCAATTATTGGGAGAGCAATGACAAAAAAGACAAACGCCTGATTTTTACCCTCAACAATTCCCTTCAGGCCATTGATGCCGTGACCGGAAAAACCATCACCAGCTTTGGCAATGACGGCTACGTGGACATGCGCGAAGGCCTCGGCCGCGATCCCTCCTCCATCCGTAGAATGCAGGCCATGATGCCCGGCGTGATTTACAACGACCTGGTGATTGTAGGCTCCGCTCCTGGCGAAGGGTATTTCTCAGCGCCTGGTTTTGTAAGGGCTTATAATGTGGTGAGTGGAAAATTGGAATGGACTTTTCACACTGTTCCACAACCGGGAGAGTTTGGCTACAAAACCTGGCCAAAAGATGCGTACAAATACATTGGAGGGACAAATGTCTGGAGCGAAATCTCGGTGGATCAACAAAGAGGCATCGCCTTTTTGCCCATTGGCTCACCAACCTATGATTTTTACGGTGCCGACCGCTTGGGCAGCAACCTCTTTGGCAATTGCCTCGTGGCTGTGGATGCACGTACCGGGAAACGTTTGTGGCATTATCAAATTGTACACCACGATCTTTGGGATGTCGACCTCGCCAGTGCCCCACAATTGTTAACCGTGAATCAGGGTGGAAAAAATATTGATGCCGTGGCGGTGGCTACCAAGCACGGATTTTTGTTTGTGTTCGATCGGGAAACCGGGAAACCACTATTCCCCATCGAAGAAAAACCTTTTCCGGCCAGTCAAATGCCTGGGGAAAAAGCCTGGCCTACCCAGCCTATTTCTTCACTTCCCAATTTCACCCGGCATGAAGTGACTTTAGAGACCCTGAACCCATTTTTCCCCGACAGCATCAAGCAGCAATGGCAAAAAAGGCTGGCCACTGCCAAGTCAGGATTGTACATTCCTCCCTCCGACAAATACGAAACCATCATGATGCCGGGAGCATTAGGAGGCGCGAATTATGGCAACACGGCCTCTGATCCAAAAAATGGATTAATGTACATCCTGACGCAGGAACACGCTTCTACCTATAAATTAAATAAAGTAGAGCCTCCCAAAATGGATCTTTCGGCGGATCAGGTTGCTCAGGTAAAAACTTTTTATGCTTCTACCTGTCAACCTTGTCATGGAAAAAACATGGAGGGCGTGACTGGCCCAGCTTTGGTCAATGCCGGGCAATACATCATCTACACCGAATTTAAAGACATTGTTCTGGGTGGCAAGGGGTCTATGCCAGGGTTTACCCACGTCAGTGAGGAAACGATCGAAGCACTATACCGCTATTTGGGTGGCAATCCGCGGGCCTTTAATTTTCCCCGCAGGGCTAACGCTGCGCCACCTAAAGGCCCAGTGGTTGCATCCGGTGGAGCTACAATTAAGCCTGATGCAAAGAGAAGTGCACCGATGTTGGATTATCCCGAAAAAGTGAAACATCCAAAGGATCGCTACATTACCGATTACGGAACCGAATGGTCAGGTTTAGCTGCGCCACCTTGGTCTTCCATTGTAGCTTATGATTTGAACAAAGGAACCATCAAATGGAGAAAGCCCGTAGGCCTGGATTCCCTTTATGGCAAAGGTGATCCCAGTTTGGGTGCCCCCGGAGGGACATTGCGGAAAGGTATGGTGGTTACTTCTACAGGCATCGTTTTTGCGACAGCCAAAGGAGGAAAGTTGTATGCATTTGATGCGGATAATGGGAATACTTTATGGGAAACGAACCTGAGTTATGAGGCAAACGCCCAACCCAGCATGTACACCTTGAATGGAAAACAGTATCTGGTTATCAATGCTACCTCTAACTTCACACGTGACAGTTATGACCGCTCCAAAAAACCTGGAGCATTACCCCGGGGATATTTAGTTTTTGCGTTGCCGAGCAGCAAATAAGGCGAAGGCAGGCAGTTCATTTTTTATTTTTGAAACTATAAACAAACAAGATCGCAGATGAAACAATTCTTGCTACTACTCATGGCCTGCTTCGCAGTACAGGCCACTGCCCAATCCCTCAAGGATCGCATCATCCCCAATGATCCGTCCAAATACCGGGAACTATCAGCGGTACACGCAGGCGCCGGAAAAATGGGATTCACCCAATTGATCGGCCGCAATGACCTTTCCACCAACTTTCTCTATCTACACACGGGCGTAATCAATGCCAAATCAGGCATTGGTCACCATTTTCACCATAGCATCGAGGAAATGTATGTGATCCTCAATGGAGAAGCTGAATTTACGATCAATGGACGTACCGCCAAAATAAAAGCACCCGCAATTGTTCCATGCAAAATGGGGGACTCGCACGCCATTTACAACGCTTCCAACGAGCCTATTCGTTGGCTCAATTTTGCCGTAAGCCAAAAGAAAGGGGTAGGGGACGCCTTCGATTTGGGCGATGCCAGGGTGGGAGCAGCTCTCGAACCAGTTCCATCCTTTGTATCCGCTCGCCTGGAACAAGATAAACTCAAACCAAATACCCCGCTTTATACAGGTGAAGGAGTGCTTTACCGCCGTTTGATCGGGCCAGAAGTATTTAGCACCGATTGGGACCATGTTGATCATCTGCTCATTCCAGCGGGGAAATCTGCGGGACGCCAGGCACTTGACGGTGTAGAGGCGGTTTATTATGTGTTAAATGGAAGTGGAACCATCAGCAGCAACGGCGAAACGGCAAGCATCAAAGCCAATGATGCCTTTTCCAGCGCTTTAGGTGAAAAACTGAGCATCAACAACAACGGTGACAAGAACCTTGAAATCCTGGTTATTGGTATCTCGACTTCCAAACAAAAGAGCCTGAGCATTGCCAAACCACTGGCCACTCCCAAAGCAGTCTTACTACAAATGGACTTTGTGGTCCCCAAAGAGAATGCCGAAGCCTTTGAAAAAATGTACTACTCCATCTATGTCCCTGCCATGACGGTGCAAAAGGGTTACGTGGGTTCCAAACTCTTGCGGCTTTTCCCGGAAAATCTCGCCAAGGAAATCCAGGCCGAGCCTACTACCCACAACTATGCGATCCAGATTTCTTTTGCCACCGAACAGGACCGCCGAAACTGGGTGAAAAGTGCCGAACACCAAATTGCCTGGCCCGCTGCGTCGAAACTGGCTACCGCCTTTAAATGGAGGGGCTACGACGTGATGGGAGATGATAACCAGAACTAAATCAAAACTATAAACAACAAACAACAAACATTATGAGACGTAATTTTTTTGCTACAGCATTGCTGTTTGCACTTTCTGCTTCTATGTGCTTAGCCCAAGGTGGCGGAACTGAAATAAAGGAAGACTTCAAACCTTCCAGCCTCAATCAGCCGGGGCAGGAGTACCCACAGGTCAATTCACAGGGTTATGCGCGCTTCCGCATCATCGCACCAGCTGCCGACAGTGTTCGGGTGAGCCTGGGCCTCGGTGGACGAGGGGGCACGAAATTAGCCAAAGCTGCGGACGGATCATGGATGGGCACTACCGCAGGCCCGATGGACGAAGGTTTTCACTACTACAACGTCAATATCGATGGCGGAAAATTTAACGATCCGGGAACCCTCAGCTTTTACGGCTCAATACGTTGGGAAAGTGGCATTGAAATCCCTGCACACGACCAGGATTTTTATGCCCTGAAAGCTGTACCCCACGGCCATGTGCAGCAGGTTCTTTTTCCTTCACCGAGCACCAATACCTCACGTCGCGCTTTTGTGTATACCCCGCCTGGGTATTTTGAGAGCACTAAAACCCGTTATCCTGTCCTGTATTTGCAGCACGGCTGGGGTGAAGATGAAACTGCCTGGAGCAACCAGGGACGCGCCAATTTGATCATGGACAACCTCATTGCCGCAGGAAAAATCAAACCCTTCATCATCGTCATGACCTATGGCATGACCAATGATGTTAAAATGGGTGGCCTGCGGAATTTCGATATCAAGCCATTTCAAACTGTTCTTGTGGATGAGTTGGTTCCCTATGTAGACAAAACTTTCCGCACCATTGCCAAACCGGAAAAACGCGCCATGGCTGGGCTTTCTATGGGCGGCATGGAAACCAAAA
>JAAFHQ010000421.1 GCA_013298445.1 Chitinophagales bacterium
CAATCAAATCAAAAAGCATTACCTGGAACAAATGACCAAATTTATGGACGAACTCAAAATGCGCTGCTTGCAGTATCAGATTGATTTCGTCGAAGCGGACATTCATCAGGGTTTCCGGAATATTTTACAAACGTATCTGGTGAAACGGGCCAAAATGAAAGTATAACCCCAAAAACTAGTTTGTTTCTTAGAGGTAATTTTTATTTTTACAGGCCTGCTTGTGATTCCAGTCGCAAGCAGGTCTTTATTTTTCACTTCATTTCCTTTGCTCAATGATCAAGTTGAATAAAATTTCTACCGACGCACCCGCTGGTTTAGACAAATCTGAAGCCAAAAATCAAACGCAGGCCTATATCGAACGTTTGGGAGAATTGCAAAAAATGCTCATTGCCCAAAAGAAATACAGCGTTTTGGTGATCCTGCAAGGGATGGATGGGAGTGGAAAAGATGGTGCAGCGGAGAATGTATTTAAGGAATGCCACCCCAACAGTTTAAGTGTCATCAGCTTTAAAAAACCTACCGAAGAAGAGTTTGCCCACGACTTTTTATGGCGTATCCATAAAAATGCTCCGCCAAAAGGAATGATTCACATCTTCAATCGTTCACAATATGAGGACATCATCATTCAGAGGGTACACAAATGGATCGATGAAGATCGGGTAAAAAAACGCCTGGAATCCATCAATGCCTTTGAGGAGTTATTGGTATACGACAACAATACCGTTTTGTTCAAATTTATGTTGCACATTTCCAAAGAACAACAGGAAGTCGAGCTCAAACAACGTTTGACTGATCCAGAAAAATTTTGGAAACACAACGCCGGAGATTGGAAAGAACGGGAACAATGGGACGAATACATGCGTTGTTACGAAGACGCGCTGAACCAAAGTAGCATTCCCTGGACGGTAGTGCCCGTCGATCAGCGCTGGTACCGCGATTACCTCATTGCCAAAACCATGGTGGAAACCCTTGAAAAACTGGACTTGGCGTACCCACCCTTGCAACAATAAAACATGGATAAAATTCGCATTGATAAATGGCTCTGGACCGTACGGATGTTCAAATCACGTACTATTGCCTCCGACGCCGTCAAAGGAGGGCGAGTAAAAATCAACGGTGCCCCCGTCAAAGCATCTTACAACATTAGCCGGGGAGAAATCATTGAATTGAAAAAAAACGGATTCAATTTTCAATTCAAAGTAGTGGAATTGCTCAAAAACCGGGTTGCAGCCCCTATCGCCATCACCTGTTACGAAAATAGGACACCAGAGGAAGAACTCAACAAGTACAACGATTGGTTCGTTGGAAAAGGAGGGGGCGAATTTCGCGACCGAGGTACTGGTCGCCCCACCAAAAAAGATCGTCGCGAAATTGACGGCTTCAAGGATGACTGGTTTGATGTGGAGTTTGAAGAAAGTATGGAATAAACGTAAAATTTCAAACCCGTTCTTAAAACAAAAAGCTGGTCGAAGTAATATTTCATCAGCAAATAGCATTAATTTTATGCCGTCTTGATAGCTGCATTAAGATCAATGCAGCAGATCAAGTACAAAAAAACACAACCAGAATGTTATCAAAACTAGAGTTAGTCAGAAAATATTGGGATCATTTCGACGAGGCCAATTTCAAAGCCGCAGCTACCCTGATGCATGAGCACGCAGTTGTGTGGGAACCTAATAGCCGTGAAGTATTTCGTTCTCGCGATGCATTTATAAAAACTCACGAGGCAAATCCACAACCTTGGCGCATTGAAGAAATTGATATCCTGTCAGAAATAAAAGAAGGAACGATTGTAACTGTTGTCAAAGCTTACTCGAATACCACTCCAGAAAGTTATTTCATCACTTCCTTTTTTAATTTTGCAGGTGAAAAAATCATAGAAATATTAGAATATTGGTCAAAAAATGGGGAAGCGCCTATTTGGCGTGCCAATTTAAAATATGCCGAAAAATACTAATCACCTAGTTTCCCACTAGCAAAAATCCAGCTATTTTCATGTACACTATTCAAATATATAAAAAGCTCCGCTGGGTGAAAGTTTTAATGGTTTTTTCTATATTGATTTTCCAAATATTCTGTTTTTTTTCCTGTGGGGCAAAAGAGCCTACAAAAAAAACACCCCAGCAGCAAAAAAATGACCCAGTTGTGGCAGAGATTTTGGCTTTGGAAAAAATGCGCTTGGATGCTACGGTCCAATTCGATAGTGTAAAATTAAAACAGTTGTTGTCCCCAGAATTTGAGATGACGACCGCTCAAGGTGAATTGCTCGATATTCAAAAAACTTTACAAATGCTCCAAAAAAAGAGCCAGGCTTTGATCCCCGAGCAGCATTTTACTAAATCTACAAAAGTAAAACTATTGGCAGAAAATAATCTTGCTATCGCGAAAGGTATTTATGTGATTGAGCGAAAAGAAAGCCGAGGTTTATTAGTTTTAACTTTGCGCTACTCCGATTTGTACGTTAAAAATTCAAACAACAGCTGGAGCTTGTTTTGCTCGCATTATAGCAGAATTTCACGCTAACGCGTTTTATGTCAAAATATTATTTACCCAGCGCAATTATTTAACTTTTTGCTAAATCGACAAAAAATATACCTACCTTAGCTTAAAATACAAGCAAAATAATCACTATTTCTAAAATATTTTTCCGTTTTTTTTGTATTTTAAATATAACATATTACCTTTCCGCGCTAAAGAAAATAGAAATGGCAAAATTGGATTTATCCGTTGTTGACATTAGATCGTTGATTGATAAATATTCAACAGATCTAAAATTACTTGATTTTCAGGCTACTGCGATCAAAGGAAACATCAAAACACTTGAAGAAATGTTGGAAGGGGGAAGTTCCGTAAAAGAGAAAAAAACCGGCAAAGCCGGAAGGCCCCCCAAACAAAAAGAAGTACTTGAAGTTCCTGCAATCGTAAAAGAACCTAAAGCCGCCAAGGCAGCAAAAACTGGCAAAAAGGGTCCTGGTCGCCCTCGACTCATTCCACTCGATCAAATCAAAGTTGACCCTAACCTTCCAGCATTAAAAAAGGAAAAAGCACCAAAAGCAGAAAAGCCAACGAAGGCAGCTAAGGCAGCTAAAGTGAGTAGTGTTAAGGGCAAACGTGGCCGTATTCCTGGATTTAATCGTTGGGAAGAAGCAATTTTGGACATGCTACGGAATGCAAAGCAACCTTTGAAGAATGAGGACTTGATGGATGCAATGCAAATAGTAGCCGACCGCGACAAGGTGCAAGAAGGCAAAGCCCAATTGAAAGTTCGTCTCAACCAGGCATTGGTCAAATTAGGCAACAAGCTTGACCTTTTGAACAAACAATCTTTTGAAGGTAAAGGATTTATGTACAGTTTGAAGTAAAATGTCGGGGTTAAAAGAACCCCCAGTCCCCAGGGTTCTTTTAACCCTAAGTTCAGCAGACCTCCACTAGTTTAGTTCCCTCACTTACAACCATCTCGCCGATGGGTTCCAATTCTCTCAAACCTAATTCGGCAGCAAAGCTCAAAAAAGCTTGAACCTGACTGGGCTCTACCGCAAGCAGCAGGCCTCCAGAAGTTTGTGGATCGCATAAAATATTTCTTTGCACATCGGTAAGCGGGCCAATTTTATGCCCATAACTATCAAAATTACGATTCGTCCCCCCAGGTACACAATTGTTATACAAATAATAATCAATAGCATCTGAATCCAGCAAGGGCACTTTAGCCAATTCAATTCGCGCACTAGTCCCCGATGCCTCACACATTTCCAAAAGATGCCCCATCAGACCAAATCCGGTCACATCCGTCATAGCCTGAACATAGGGCAAGGTCGCAAAAGCAGCTCCAGCTTTATTGAGCTTCAACATCGAATTGCGGGCCAAAAGGGCATGTTCATCCAATAGCAATCCTTTTTTCTGCGCAGTCGTCAGAATACCTACGCCTAAGGGTTTGGTCAAGAACAATTTACTCTTTTCACTTGCTCCTCCATTCCGTTTCAGGTGCTCCAATTTGACCCGCCCCGTAACAGCCAGCCCAAATATCGGCTCCGGGCTGTCAATGCTATGCCCACCACCCAGTGGGATTCCCGCTTCCTGGCAAGCTTTGCGGCTACCTTCCACCACTTGATTGGCTACTTCAGGGGGTAGGCTATTCACTGGCCAACCTAAAATGGCTATGGCCAGCAGTGGAGTCCCGCCCATAGCATAGATGTCACTGATGGCATTGACCGAAGCGATTTGACCAAAATCTGTTGGGTCGTCCACTATGGGCATAAAAAAATCCGTAGTGGAAATGATGGCGGTCCCGTCGCCGAGGTCCATCACGGCCGCGTCGTCGCGCTCTTCATTGCCCACCAACAAGGTAGGAAAATGCATTTTGGCACCAACCTGATGCAGGATTTTATCCAGCACGCTGGGTGCAATTTTACAGCCGCAACCCGCGCCGTGACTGTATTGGGTCAATTTATAATTGCTGAGCATCGGCAAATTGAATCAATTGTTCGGCGCGTTCGCGCAGTGATTGGTTTTCAACTTCGAACGGCCAAACGGGATGAAAGTTACATTTTTCGTTGGCGTGTAGATACGATTTATCATAATACCGCAAGGCAATTGCGGCAGCACTGGCAAAATCACCAGCTTGTAGCGCAGCCAACGCCAGCTTTAGATTTTGTCCTCCCAAACGGCGTTCAATGGCATAAAAAGAGGTTATTAAATCTTCTGCGGCAAAACGGGCATAAGTTTCTACCAAAAACTGAACCCTTTGTTCAAAGGGCATAACCAAATCAATCAGTGGGCTCTGGCGAAACTGCTCCCAAAAACCTTGGGGCATAAAGACCTTACCGATTCCACGGCTCTCATTTTCAATCCAGACCCGGCGTTGGGGGTCAATATTGGCGAAGGTGGCATACAACTCGTTTTCAAACTGTTCCACAGTAGGTTGAGCTTCCTCACCCAAGGACCCAAACGCAGAGCCTTTGTGCTGGGCCAGTTTTTCCAGGTCGATGATCTGTTCGCCCAAAGCAGCCAGTTCGTGTAATATTTTGGTTTTGGCGCTGCCCGTTGGGCCACCCAAAACCAGCATGCGTAATCGGCGTTCAGCAAACTGCTGATGGATGTATTGGCGATAGGCTTTGTAGCCGCCTTGCAAAACCTGCACGTCCATCCCCGAAAAAGACAACAACCAGGATAAACTGCCGCTGCGCTGTCCACCCCGCCAGCAGTGCACAACTACCTTACCTCTGGGTGCCAACAAACGCGCTTCTTTGACGTAATCGGGCATCCGTGCACCAGCGTATTCCAGGCCTTTGAGAAAAGCTTTATCCGGGCTTTGTTGTTTGTACAGGGTGCCTACCACTACCCTTTCTTCATTGGAGAACAAGGGCAAATTATAGGCCCCCGGAATATGCCCAATGGCGTATTCAGCTGGGGTACGTACATCAAGCAGTACCCGATCTGTAGTGTTTTCCAATAAAACATCGGCAGTAATTTTGTGCATTTCATTAAAGATAACAACTCGTGATTCCTAAACAATCCAATCTTTCCCCTTATCCTTTAACCACGCTAAAGTCTGTGCTTCCGCACTTCCTGGCTCTGCTTGATGATTGTACACCCAGTTGGCCGTTGGAGGC
>JAAFHQ010000423.1 GCA_013298445.1 Chitinophagales bacterium
GTCATCAAAACCAGCCTTTGCTTCAATATGTGGGCCTAAGGGCTTTACAGTCTCCTTTTTATCGCCCTTTCGCTGATGCTAGTTCCAATATGTCAAAGAACGTTTTTTAAAAAAAACTTCATTAGCGCGTGGATGGGGATTGCCCTCTTGATTCGGCTTTAGCCACAGCTACAATTTTCATTCCCGGGCTAAAGCCCAAATTCGAGGGTGTTCCTATGCCCCCAGTCTGAAGACTGGGGCAATTGATGTCCTCCGAGCAAAATGTCCAGTAATGGGGCTTGGGCTACTTGCCTCCAAGCGCTTTCGCATGAAATTTCTCTCACTCATGGTGTAACTGAAACGGTGTAAACGGCACCGCCCCCACCTTATCTTCCCACCAACCTGCCTGCAAAAACTGCGAGCCACTCAACTCAAAATACTCAATGCGGATTTTGTGTTTCCCTGCCGCCAACAAAGTTTGAGCCATTTTTTTGACAGCGGTATGATCTCCAGTTTGATCAATCATCAGTTCATCGTTGATGTAAAGTTTGGCACCATTGTCGGCACTGAGGTACAAGGTTTTTGCCCCCGTTTCCGCCACCTCAATGTAGCCTTCCAAAACCACCGCAAAGAGGTTATCGCGGTGGCCGATTTCTGCTAAGCCCACCTGATTGCTGATGCCCGTTTTAACAGGCGTTAAGGTTTTAAAATCGGGTAACTTGGTCCAGTCCCCTTCGTAGTAGCTGAACTTGAGTCCTTTTTCCGTTTTTTTGACTTTTTGCGCTGGCTGCGCCGCCATTTTCCGCAGCTCTACACTCATTACCCGACTGGCCCGGCCATCCTGAGTATACGCACGAGTTTTGAGTACTGTACTTTGCCTGATGACCAATTCTTGCTTGTACAAAGTACTGTTTAGCGTGGGTTCCGAACCATCCAGAGTATACCTTATTTGTAATCCTTCAAAAGCAGCCGATAAAGCGACTTTTGTTTGATCCTGAAACAAGGTAGCGGCCGTGCTAATTTGCGGCGCAGGCGGCTGGATTACACTTGCCGTCTTTCCTTTGGCAGCATCTTTTTGCATTTGAAAGGCATCAAACAAACGCCCTTCGTGGTCGACGGCTTTAAACACCAGGTTGTTTTCAAAAATGGCAAAGGTGCAGTAGTGGTGCACGATTTGTAAGTCCGTCGTAAACCAGCTGCGGGTGGGCGCAAATTCTTCCAGGCCGCCCCCTGCCCCACCGGAATTGATGTACACTACACCATCCTTCATGTTGATCCGGTTCTCCTTGAGGGGCCAGCTGCGCTCGTACAGGTGGGTGTGCCCAAAGAGGCAAAAATCCAGGCCATATCGCTCGTACAAAGGCACCAGGTTGCGGGCATTGCTTCCGCCCAATGCAGACAATTCTTTGGCTGTGTTGCCATGATCATCCGAATCGGAGGAATACGGCGGATGGTGGTGTACTGCAATCTTCCAGGTGGCTGTAGATTTGGACAACTCCCATTCCAACCAGTTGTATTGCTCAGAGCCCTCTTTGAGGTCGCGGTTGGAGTCGATCATAAAAAACTGTGCGTTGCCGTATTTGAAGGTGTAGTAGTATTCCGGAGCGGGAGCCACCATATATTGGTAATAATAAGGCGCGTCTTGTTCGTGATTACCTATGGCGGTATACACTGGCACCCGACTCATCAAAATCTGGCCATTGGGGAAAAAATTGTCAACCCAATCGTTTTTGTCCATCCCCTGATCCACCACGTCCCCGGCGTGAACCACAAAATTGGGGCGATCCTGCCACAGCTTTTCAGCAATTTTGCCCCAGGCCCAGGGTGTGCGGCTATTGCGCTGGGTGTCGCCGACCAAACCAAAAAGGTAGGCACTGCTGTCTTTTACCGCCGTTTTGAAGGTGTAAACAGGCGATTGAATCTTTTCACCAGATTGGGTGATGGTGGTCACCTGCCAGAAATAATTGGTTTCGGGTTTCAGGTTATCGAGCAATACTTCGTGCATCAAGCGGCTGCCTTCCAGGCGGGCTTCGCGGTCTAGTACAACTTGGTCAACTTTGGCCCGCGCTTCGCCGAATTGTACGAGGGTGGTGGCGGGTTCTTTGGTTTCCCAGAGCACATACATGCCATTTTGGGTGGAAAATTGCAGGTAGGGTTGCACCAAGAATTTGGATTCCGCTGCATTGTTTTGCGCCAAAATGAACCCTGTATTCAACAGGAGTAGGAAGGCAAAAAGAGACATTCTCATGAGTAGATCATTTAAGCCCCGAAAATACTTTACGCATGTTAAATAAAAGTTGAGTGGAGGTTATTTGTATCTCTATCTGTGAAATCATATACAAAAATCATTTTTTTAAAAACATTTAATTTTATTTTTTAAAATTTTGACATTTATTTTATTTTTACGCAAAAAGAGAAATGCCTAAAAAGCCATCCAAACCGCATGATGAATTTTTCAAGGCCACTTTTGGTCGTTTGGAAATAGCGCTGGATTATGTGCAAAAAATGCTACCAGCAGAGTTAGTGGCGGAATTGGATACCAATAAGCTGGCCCGAGTCAATGGTTCTTTTGTATCGAAGGCACTGCAAGAGTATTTTTCTGATTTGATCTTTGAGCTACCCTTTAAAAGACAGGATTTGGCATGCAACATCTGCTTGCTTTTTGAACACAAAAGCGAAGTGCCCACCTATCCACATCTTCAACTTTTGCGCTACATCTTGGATGGTTTGGAAGAGCAATTGAAACAAAAAAAGAAGCTATCACCCATCATACCCATTATCATCTATCAAGGTAAGAAGCGCTGGAAAGTACGTGATCTATCCAGGTATTTTGGCAAATCCATTCCTAAAAGCCTGCTGCGCTATTTACCACGATTCGACTATCACCTTACTCATGTGAATGCCCTAGGTGATGAAGTGATTTTGGCTTTAGGCAAAAGTTTGCTGGTCAATGCCTTGTTCATGATGAAATACATCCGGCAACCGGACTTTATCATACAGCATCCACAGCAAATATTTATAGGACTGGATGAAGAAGGAAGCCCCGAAGACTTCTTTCAAGTCCTGCTTGTGTATTTTGTAAAAAACACCGAACTTGCACCAGCACAGGTTCGGGAGTTTATAGAGATATTACCCAAAGCACTAAACAAGGCAGCGATGAGTACTTACGAGAAAATAATAGAAGAGGTAAAAACACAGGCCGATAGCCTCCTGGCTGAGGAGCGGCAGCGTACTGCCAAAGAACGCCAACGCGCTGAGGAAGAACGCCAACGTGCTGAAGAAGAACGCCAACGTGCAACAGCAGCCCTACATCGCGAGGAAGAAGCCTTGCAACGCGAGGAAGAGGAACGTCAACGCCTCAACAGATTGATTTACTATCTCCACGATACCATGCAGCTTCCAATATCAAACATCGCAGAAATGATGGGGGTTGAAACGCAATATGTTCTGGAATTATTGAAGCAAGGAAATTCTGAGGGTGATTGAGCCACCGCTCTTTCGCTTGGTAATATAGGACAATCCCGATCCACGCGCTAAAGCACGTAGCAATTCATGTCCTCCGATTCCAGAATACAAAACGGCCCAATGCTTACCCCGGGAACCCAATCACCGTCACCCCATTCCCCCTAAACGAGTTCAAATCCATCAATTCCTGAATCCCCTCTTCCAAGGAAACAACCTTGCCCAGCATCCGCTGGGGTTGGATTTTTCCACTTACAATCATGTCCAGCATGCTGGGAAATTGATGCGCCTGCATCCCATGACTCCCGATGATCTCCAATTCGTTGGCAATCACTGCGCCCATTGGCAGCGGCGGATTCGCCTGATCACCTGCCAGCAGGCCCATCTGTACATGCCGACCTCGCTTGCGCAAACTGAGGATGGAGTTCTTGCAGGTTTCATGGCTGCCCAGGGCATCTACGGAAAGTTGAGTGCCGCCCTTGCTGATCTCGCGCACCGCTGCCACTACATCCGGCGTTTTGCGCACATTGACCGCAGCCACCGCCCCCAGAGAAAGAGCCAGAGCCAGTTTTTCTTCATCAATGTCAATCGCAATTGGCTGGGCACCAAAAGCTGCGGCAATCATGATGGCCGACAAACCCACGCCACCACAACCGTGCACCGCTACCCATTCTCCACCCCGAACTCGTCCTTGAGCTGTGACCCCACGCCAGGCTGTGATGAAGCGGCAGCCCAAAACTGCTGCGGTACTAAAATCCATTTCATCCGGCAACCGCACCAGATTGTGGTCGGCATGATCAATGGCCACGTATTCGGCAAAAGAACCCCAGGCCGTAAAACCCGGCTGAAAATAGTGATCACAAATTTGTTGTTGACCCTGATGGCATTGTGGGCAGTCGCCACATCCGACACAAAAGGGCACGGTAACCCGATCCCCTGGTTTCCATTTTTTTACCCCGGCTCCTATCGCTTCTACCGTTCCAGCCAGTTCATGGCCTGGCACATGTGGCAGGTGTACATCCGAATCGTGGCCTTGCCAACCATGCCAATCGCTGCGGCAAATGCCAGTGGCGCATACCCGAATGACTACAGCACCGGGTCGGGGTGTAGGGTCAGGTAAAGTGGCCAGCTGAATGGGGCCACGGAATTGTTCAAAGTAAGCAGCTATCATATGAATTGAAATATAAGCGCGGTACAAAACCGTACTAAATTTTTGTTAATGTAAGGCGCAAACCTGTCATTTTGCCGTAGTTTTGGGTTTTTATTGTAGAATGGAGAATCAGGAACCAAAAACGAAGCAAAATTGGCGCGAAATCCGGTGGGTGCTTTGGCAAATATACCGTCGGGTTGCTGCCACCCTGCGGGTAACGCTTACTGTGTCGGCAGTAAGCGTTACTGTTTTATTCCTGCTTTTTCAAATCCCCATCATTCAGGAATGGGCCATCGATGAAGTCACCAAAGCTATTTCCAAAACCACCCATACCCGCACTGAAGTAGGCCATTTCCGCTTAAGTTTTTTCAATCAAGTAGTGCTCAAAGATGTGTACATTGAAGACGACCAAGGCGATACACTGTTGTTTTGTAAAAGCCTGAGTGCCCAAATCAAACTCAGTCCCATCACCCTTATCCGCGAAGGTTTGGTTTTTGACGAATTGAGCATCGCTGAAGGGCGCTTCAACATTCAAAAAGCGCCAGCTTCGGAGATGAACAACCTGGAGATTTTATTACAACGCCTTTTTCCACCCCAACCGGACAGTCCTAAAAAAGAAAAAAAGCCCTTTGCCCTGGCCATCAAGCGGCTCAATCTGGACAAAGTTACTTTCCTAAAAAATGACCTCCATCGGGGGCAAAGGATGGAAATCAACATCTTCCGCGGCCGCATCGCCATCGATAAGATGAACCAGCCGGCCAAAACGATTAAAGCCAAATACATTCGATTCAAAGGGGCTAAGGTGCTGATTGATGAGTTGAATTATGGCCCTGGTTATGAGGAGACCTTGACCGAAATGGAAGAACTGGTACCTGTGGATACGAGTGCAGTAGATACCAGCCGCTGGAAAATCGATGTGGCCGAAATTGATTTTTCGGAATCTGTTTTTAACGTACACAATTACCGCAAATCGCCTAAAATCAAGGTTGCCCGCGATACCATCG
>JAAFHQ010000424.1 GCA_013298445.1 Chitinophagales bacterium
TCCCTGTTTGTTGCAAAAAATCTGTCGCGAAATCGTGACCATTGTCAACAAACAAGGACGGGAAAGCCGGGCGGTCACTGAGGCGGATTATCAGGCGGCGCTGAAACAGGCCTTGTTGATGCCGGATGATGGGGTGGTGAATCTGTTCTGGAATCAGTTTTGTGAAAACCGGGGTTTGAAGCCGACGGTACGCCAAATCCTGAATGGCGAGCAACCGAGTGATGAACGGGCTATTTTGGTGTTGGAAGATCACCAGTTTATTGTGGCGGAGGAAGGGAAATGGCGGATGAGGGTGCCTTTGTTTGAGTTGTGGTTAAGGCGGTATCAGGTGACTTGAGGCTGGTTGGGCTTGCTAAAGTCTGTCAATCAACCACAAATCCAAAAATTAGATTCATGGTTGATATTGAGCATTTTACCGTGGCCTCAGACTCTTCGACCCCTGGAAGGCAGGATCGATTGGTTCTGATTTCAACCCCGAAGGGGTGACATGATTATAGAAAAATAACCGTGTTTATTTCATTAAGAGAAACCCCGAAGGGGTGGCATTATGAAATAAACCGGTGAGGGTACGGTCAAATAATGTCACCCCTTCGGGGTTCAAATACATCCTCTTGCCATTTTTCCTATAATCCTGTCACCCCTTCGGGGTTGAAAACAGTGCTCAATCTAGAATCAATCGACCCTGCCTTCCAGGGGTCGGGGGTTGGGAAACTCAAGCACAATTTTGCACATGATGCAAAATTGTATCCTAATCGTAGCCCTTAAAGCACGATCTCGCATTCAACATACGGATTTGTGGGTAATCGAATCGACAGAGCGAAAGTGCCTCTAGTCTAATAAAATTTCCCTTCAAAACCGCACCACCACCCCCACCGAGGTCGTAAAATCCAAAGACTGCAACTCCAGCCCCTGCACCGTATTCTGCGGCTTGGTCTGCCCGGTACGCGGGTCGGCCGGCACAAAGGAATAGATGTACTGGCGGTACTTCACGTTTTGGTGGTTGAGCAAATTAAAGAAGCTAAGATTGGCCTGCACATTGGTTTTTCCGATGCGGAAAGAATAAGTAGTTGCCAAGTCTACGCGGTGGTAGTCATCGAGGTAAGAAAGGCGGTTTTCGGGGGTGGTTTCCCCTCGGTCGGCAGGTTTTTCACTCAGTTTGGATAAGTCGGTATACGGGCGGCCCGAAGCAAAAACATAGGCCAGCGAAAAATCAAATTTTTTCCAGTTGTATTGGTTGATCCATTTCAGTTGATGGCGGCGGTCGTTGGGGGAAGCAAACCACTGTCCGCGGGCGATATTGGGAAAACTTTGGCTGCTTTTGCTCAAGGTATAAGCGATCCAGGTATCGAAATGGGGGAAGGATTTTTTAAGTAAGAGGTCTAAGCCTATTGTTTTTCCAGTACCCTGAAAGGTGGTGAATTTGTACTCAAAAGAATCGGGCAAAGCCACCAGGGTACGGGCGTGCTCCACCATGTTGTTGGTGTTTTTGACATAGAACTCCGCGTCCAGTTCAAAACTGCCTTTCCGGAAATTGGCGCCCAGCATGGTATTGTGCGCGGTAGTCACCGGAAAGCGAGGGTCTCCTTTGGCCAAAACCCAATAGGGATAAGAACGACCGTAAATGTCCTCATGGAAAAACTGGTACAAAAACTGCTGGTAAATACTCCAGGAGGCTTTCAGGCGAAGCTCCTCCGAGACTTTTACAAACAAGCCAAGCCGCGGCGAGAGGTAATTGTTCTCGTTGTAGCGGGTACCCCGCAGTCCAAAGCTCAGGTTCAAGGTTGAATCTGCTAAATTCGCCTGGTATTCCCCATACAGCGACTGTTGCAAACCCCGATCATCCAGATCCAGCGAGGGGGTTTTTCCATCCTTTAGGTACAATGTGGATTTATTGGCAATGCTTTCAAAACCGAATACCAGTTTGTGATTTGCATTCAACTGCCATTCGTTTTTCCAGTTGATGTCCAGGCCACTGATGTGGTTGTCGTGGTTATTGGTAAAAACAAAATTGGGTCGCAGGCGATTGCCAACTTGGAAGATCGATTTTTGGGAAAAATCCCGACTAATGCCGTATTCTGAAAAGGCGACGTTTAGGTTGGAATTGAAGCGGGTGCTCCACTTTTGATTCAGTTGCAAGCCAAAACCCTGATTGAACCAGTCGGCTTCTTCATCGTAGGATTCGTTCAGGACTTCTCTGCGGTTGTTGATGAGTTGAGTACTTGAGCGGGAATAAGAGTAGGCATATTTATCCGCTCCGCTGAAATAATTAAAATCAGCACTGAAACGAGCGGAAGGGCGCCAGCTTGCCTTGAGGTTGGCGTCAAAAAAACGCAATTCCGGCTTTTGGGAAACCACTTCCCTTATACTTGCCAAACTAGACCTTGCATCAAAAATACGGGTGTCTTTTACCTCAGAATTGAGCAAATTGAACAACTTGCTGTTGGCCAGATTTTGGTTGGTGATCCGCCCCGCCGCCATTACCCGAAATTGTTTTCCCAGCGGTACATCCAGTAAAACACTGCTAGTCATGAGATTTACATCAGCAATGGCTAGTGCTTTGGTGTCCCCCTGGTTGCGTTGAGCCGAGCGGATGTCTACCACCGAAGAAGTACGGCCTCCGTATTCTGCGGGGAAGGCATTTTTGTACACCTTTACCTCGTCAACCATGTGTGGATTGACAATGCTGAAAATGCCAAAATAGTGGGTTACATTGTACAGGGTGATGCCATCCAGGATGATCAGGTTTTCATCTCCACTACCGCCTCGGATGTTCAGATCAGCCGAAAGGTCATCGTGGGCGCTTACCCCGGGCAGGTATTGCAGGCTACGCATGACATCGGCGCCATTGACAAAGGCTGGCAAACGTTGCAATGCCGGGCCGTGCAAAACGGTAGCATCTTCCAGCAATTTATTGGAAACTGCGGGTAGGCGTGCAGTCACCGTCATTCCTTGGAGTTGTTCTACCTTCGGGGTGAGTCTTATTTTGAGGTCGAGGGGTTCGGTTCCTGGGGTTATCCAGGTTTTTCGGGTCTGGTAGCCCAGGTATTGCACGGCTACTTCAGTGTTGGCGGTTCCATCTTCCAGGTTAAGTTCAAAACGCCCATTTTCATCACTAATCACCCCATCGCCCTGACCACAAAGCACGTGGCCATAAGCCAGGGGTTGTTGGGTCCAGGCATCGATCAGGGTACCGTTTATTTTACGTGGTACTTTAATCTTTACCTCGCTCACACCAAGTTCAGATTCGCTCAAAGCTTTCCGTACCAAAATTTGTCCTGCCCCGGTGATGTGGTATTCCAGTTCCAGCCCTGCCAACAACTGAGCTAAAGCCGTAGATAAATCTTTGGCATTGATCTTTTTAGAAACGCGGATATTGGCTACTGTCAGGTTTTCGTAGGAGAATTTGAGGTTGTGTTTTTTGGCTAAAATATCGAATGCCTGTTCAAGTGGGGTGTTCTGAAATTTTTCAACAAAGGCATAAGTTGACTGGCCCACCAAGGTGCAGGAGAAAAAGGAAAAGACAAGCCATACGACCAGCGTTTTGATGGGCATGGTTGTTTTTAGTTAAGGTTGAGGAGGTTGAGGAAGTTGAGAAGGTTGAGGCTACCGCGAGCGATTTTGACAAGGCCATTGTCTAAGTTCCTGCGGCAGCCTCAACCTTCTCAACCTTCTCAACTTTCTCAACTCATTTTACAATAATCAGGTTTCCACGTATGCTCGTATCCAGTCTCAATGGCCAGCACACGGTATATAAAGCAGAGTCGAGGTTATTGCCCTCAAAATAAGTCGTCACTTTACGGCGGGCAATTTCAGGTGAAGTTTGTACCCGCACCTCGAATTGCCGTTGAATTTCTTCGAATACTTCTTGCAGCGGAGCATCGTTGAAATAAAATTTACCTTCTCGCCAGGATGCAGTAGCCTGAGTAGTCAGCGTATAAGGAGCTACCAAATCCCCGTTTTCGTTGGTTTGGGTGTTTAATCCAGGGGTTAAAATTTGCTCCCCTTTTGGATTGGACACCCTTACTTTACCCGTAACACAAGCTACCGCAAAAGAGTTGCCCCGTACCCGCACATTGAAGCTGGTACCCAGCACTTCCACCGCACCCTTGCTTGTATTCACTACAAAACGGCGGCCTTTGGTGACTTTAAAAAACGCTTCACCTTCCAACTCGATTTTGCGCGCCAGGCCCCAGCGCAAGGGGTGATAACTTACCTTGCTGGCCGCATTGAGCACCACACTGGAGCCATCGGGCAGTTGATGTGTTTTTTGTTCAGCAATGCCAGCGCTGATGCTGCGGGTAGGATTGTAAAAAAAGGCTACCAGCAACAGGGTCACACAGGCCGCAGCAGCATAACTCAACCACCGGCGCATGGGCCGAACCTTGGCGCCACCACTGATTTGTACAATGGGGGTATCTTCAGCAACTGTTGCTTTTTCGGCAGTAGCAGCATCGATCCGGTTCCACAGGTTTTGCAACTGCAGGGCGCTAGGTTCCTCCTCCTGTACGCGCAAAGCAGCGGCAAGCAGGCGGCCCTCCGCTACCTCAGTGGCTTTTTCCGGGTGCTCTTGCAGCCAGTTTTGCCAAAAAACGGCAGCTTCTTCATCTCCGGCCCTGACCCAGCGGATGAAGGAAGGTTCCTGGGCAAAGTCCAGGGAAGTATAAGATGTAAAGGTTTCTGATTTCACATATTCAGGGTTTGGGTTTTTAGCTCAATCCTGCACTTCGGCTTCGCTCAGTGACCGGATTGAGTAAAAAACATTATTTGAACAACTCATCTAAATAAGCGCTTCTCGTCTGGTTCGTATAGCTCATTTTGCAAAGACCGAGTCCACTCTGCATCATACTGACACAAGCGCCATCGGTACGGGCGTCATCCAGGTGGGCACGATTGAGCACGCAATGTCCCAGTTCGTGAAAAACCACCATTTCTCGTTGTAGGGCACTGGCCGAGTTCCAAAAGCTTTGATCCACGACCACTCTTTTGGTGCCGTTGGAGATCGTTTGACATTTGGCCGCCACATTGGCTTCTTCCAGTTCCATAAAAATCCCACTGTATTGGGTCATGTCCAGGTTTAGTCCTCGTGTTTGGGCTTCAACGGCAAAACTGTCAAACAAAGGTTGTAATGCAGCATCTACCGTAGCGATTTCGTCTTTGGTACAAGAAAAACTTGTGATCAACAATAAGGACACTATAATGAGCTTGCGCATTGATTCTCCATTTTACTGGGATAAGCCAGCAATTTCAATTGTGTACTCAGATCAAGCCAAAAAAATTACACAACCAGACAATAAAAATCACCAAAAGAATTTGCCGTAAAGATTCCAGAGCTCGATGCGACAAATTTCGGGCAGATTGGTAGTTCAATTCCATGATTTCACCAATCTGGTTGTAGTCCATGTCCGCAAAATATTTCAGGTACAAAACTTCACGTTGGCGTTCGCTGAGGGCGGCCATTGCTGTTTTCAGCTTAGACTCCCGTTCTGCATCCATTTCGTTTTGAATCAAGATTTGATCGATCCCAAAATCAGCCTGAAAATGGCGCTCTTCGGGTTCTTCGGAGGCGATTTTTTTCACTTGCCGATCCAGAGTT
>JAAFHQ010000425.1:0-5121 GCA_013298445.1 Chitinophagales bacterium
CCACAAATACAACACCAGCCAATACCTCAATGAATGCGCCTACGCCTGTCCTTTGGGCGATGTAGGTGGTTTCTGTGTGCAGGTCACCGTATTGGCAACCTATTCCAACAGCGTACCCGAAAACGTGAGCAAGTTTTTAACCTATAAAATGCCCCCCAGGCCCGAGATCCTGATCAACTCCAATAATGTGGTTTGTACCGGCAATGAAGTTCAATTCAACAACCAAACCTGCCCCAACAATGACATGGAGATGCAGTTTACCTGGGATTTTGGGGATGGAAATACCAGTGTAGAAAAAAGCCCCAAACATACCTATACCAATTTGGGAAACCGCACCGTAAAACTCACCGCTAAAAATACCTGCGGCACCGAAAGCATCGAACAACCCATTCGGGTTTTGGGCGAACCTATGGCCCTGGCAAAGGCCGACTCTGGAGTAGTCGAAGTAGCTGCTGATCGCTATGTGTTGTGTATGTCGCAAGGCAACGTCGTGCGGCTAAACGGTATGGGAACCACAAATGCCTCCTTGTACAACTGGAGTATTTCAGGCGGTGGCCGCACCCAATGGGTCAGAGGCAACAACCGCAGCGAAGTGGTTCGGCTGGACATCATCGACCCTGGAACTTATACGATTACTTTTACCGCCAACAACGCTTGTGACCGCCCCAGCCGCAAAATTTTGACCATCGAAGCCAAAGCTGCCGAAGCCCTTTTGCCCCTGAAATTGCAAGATGATGGTTGTATCTCGCTGAACTACCGCCCTGAGCCATTCAACATGAATGCTGCTTATAAAATCAATGGCCTTGATGTTGCCGTAGCCAACTTCCCCATCACCTTGTCCGCTACCAGCCTACCCTATATTGTGGAAGTCCAGCTCAACAATGAATGTGGCAACCAAATGCGTTCGGATACTTTTTTTGTACTCCAACCCGAAAATGTCAGCATTTCTGCCCCCAGCAAAGACACCACGGTATGTGAACGAACTGCCACTATAACCCTCAATGCTGGCCCCATTGGTGGGCGTTGGATCGGGAGCAATGTCAGTCGGCAGGGCAATCGTGATGTATTCAACCCCAGTCAGGCTGGCGTTTTTCCGCTGATTTATGTACGAGGCAACGGAGCTTGTGAACGCCGCGATACCGTGCAAGTAACCGTAGAGGAAAATGTGCGCCTGAACATCCGCCCCCAAACGGATGAGTGCCTGGATTTTGATTACACCACCATTCCCCAAATCAACAAGGCACAATATAACCTGAACGGCGCGCCCATCACTACCTTTCCCGTACCCATTACCGTGAGTACCAACCGAGATGTGTATACAGTGGTAGCTACTTTGGAAAACAGCTGTGGTCGGCAGGAATCTCGCGACACTTTCGTGGTCACGGGAGCACTCCCGGTAGGGATTACCCAGCCTTTGTTACCCCTGAATCAGGTTTGTCAGGGTGATACGGCCCGCAGTCTGATTGCCTTACCTGCAGGAGGGGAATTCCGCGGAGATCAAGTCATTCAGGTTGGTTCCGGGTATGCATTCAACCCAGTCAACACCGGAACTTTCCCGATAATTTATGTGCGTGGTGACGGCAGTTGCGAGCGCCGCGACACCACTACGTTCGAGGTACAGGCCAAGGTGGTGCTCCGTTTGACGCCGCAACAGGACGAGTGCAACCAGATCAGCTACACGCCCAACCCCATCATTCCCAATGCCGTGTACAGTGTGAACGGGGTAAGAGCCCCCTCTTTTCCGCTGGATTTGGGAGCAACCAGTGCCCCTTATGTCGTTGAGGCTACTTTGACAGATGTCTGTGGGACTCAGGTAGTGACCGATACTTTTTTTGTACGCACACCGGACCCTCTGCAGATCACCAGCCCTGCCCGCGACACTTCAGTTTGTGAAAATTCAGGTTCCTTTAACCTGGCTGTATCCGCTGCCGGAGGCACCTGGCAGGATACCCGCTTCATCAGCAACAATACCGGACAATTCAGTTTTAATCCACAAGAAGCGGGTTCCTTTAAAATCATTTACAACCAGGGCACCGGAACCTGCGCCCAGCAGGATTCCGTGATCATCGATGTGCAAAGGGTTACGCTGGAAGCTCAAGCCGGGGATGTTTGTTTCAATTCCGCAACGCAACTACAAGGACTCCCCTTGGGAGGAAGCTGGAGCTCCACAACTTGTCCGGCTTGTATCGTAGGGGGTAATTTTGACGCCCGCCAATTGAGCGCTCCGACCGATTCGGTAGCCGTGTTTTATACCGTGGTCAATCCCATTGGTTGTCGAAATACAGATACTGCTTTCGTAAAAGTTACGCGGCCTCAAGCTAGTTTTCAGCCTCAGGGCAATTTGTGCTCCAATCTATTGATTCAAATTGATTTGAGTGGCACCAAAGCGGAACGCTCCCGCTGGTTGTTGGGGGACATTCCGCTCGATCCTCCCCCTTTTCAGTTTATCCCGGTTGGCGATCAGCAGATCACCCAAATTGCCATCATTGGTGCTTGTGCGGATACCTTGACCCAAATCCTGAGCGTCATTGCCCCTCCGCCTTCGGCTGCTTTTACCCCTAGCGGGGACGAAGGTTGCTCCCCTTTTAACGTGAGTTTCCGGCCCAATGAACCACAAAGGGATGGGCTGACTTATACCTGGAATTTTGGCCGCTCGACAGCTGATTCCTTGCGCGCCTTTGTGCCCGACTCCAATTATGTGTACACCAATGACAGCAATCGGATCCGTAGTTTTGTGGTCTCGCTCCAGATCGTGAACCAATGTGGTTCGAGCAAGGAAGAAAACACCATCAGTGTATTACCTTTCCCCAAAGCACTGATAGGCCTGGACTCATTGAGCAACCAGTGTTCTCCGGTTACCGCTACCATCACCAACCGCTCTACGGGTGCACCTGATGCCTGCTTTTGGGATTTTGGCAATGGAACCCGCGACAGCACTTGTCGCAATGTTTTTGTGCAAAAGTACGTGGCTGATACCACCACGCTACAGTATTTGATCAAACTGGAAGTGCGCAACCTGTGTGGGGTGTCGATGGATACGTTCCAACTGACCGTTACCTCTCCTGGGGTACAGGCCTTTTTTAGCCTGGACGATTACAACATTTGTCCCAATAAACCCATCCAATTCAGAGATGCCTCAACGCCTTTGCCTGGGCGGGTATTTTGGAAATTTGGGGATGGGGGTGTTTCACAAAGCCCCAACCCAACCTATGTTTATCGGGATCCAGATACCACTTTGACCGTTACCCTGATTGCCCGAACGGGCTGTGGCTATGATTCCCTGAGTCGAGTGGTTATCATCCAGTCCCTGCCCGATGTCAACTTCGCTACTGAGCGTTATGCATGTGAAGGGCAGCCCACCCAATTCCTCAACCGATCGGACGAACGGGCGGCTTTCCGCTGGGATTTTGGCGATGGGCAGATTGATTCGGTGTCTTATTCTCCGCAGCACATTTATCAATCTGGGGGCAAAATGGCCAACATCAGCCTGACCATCAAGGATTTCCCGAATGGCTGTGAAAATACCATCACCAAACCCCTCTTGGTACGCAGCAAACCGGAGGCCAATTTTACCATCAACGGTGACTCTACCGGCTGCGCTCCTTTTACAGTTATCCTGCAAAACCTCTCGCGTGGTGCCAACCGTTGGGAATGGGATCTGGGCAATGGCGAACAATCCGAACTGGAAAACCCGGGTACAGTATTCGGTGCCGGGACTTTTGACATTACCTTGATCGCCAGTTACGAAAACACTTGTAGAGACACCTTCCGCCTCGACGATGCGATTAATGCCGATGATTGCGGCGTGTTTATTCCCAATGTGTTTTCCCCCAATGGCGACGGCAAAAACGACTTTTTCACCATTTACGGCGGTCCATTTAGCGCCACCAATATCCGCATGATGCGCATTTACACGCGCTGGGGCGAGATGATTTTTGAAAGGGAAAACTTTCCAATGGATAACCTGAGTGGCTGGGACGGCCGCATCAAGGGAGAGGTGCCGATTCCTGGCGTGTACGTTTATTGGATTGAAATTGAACAGTTGGGGGGGCAGACAAAAACCTACAAGGGGGATGTGACGTTGATGAGGTAGGAGCGATTGGGGATTTCGGATTTCGGTGAGTTCCAAGCTTGGAATTTACCGAAATCCGAAATCTCGAAATCCGAAATAACTATATACCTTTGTAAACCCATAATGGGGTAATCGCTTGCGATCTAAAACCAAATCAGTATGTCAATATTTGGGGCCCTAATCAAGAGAGGAGCAAGTTTGGGACAAATTCTGTCCAAGCGTCGGGGGCAAAACATCAAACCCATCCAGCATCAAATCAGAACCTTGCGCTGGCTATTGCGCAAAGCCCAACATACTGCCTTTGGGCAATATTACCAGTTCAACGACATCCTCAACAGCAACAACCCGATTGAGGCATTCAAACAAAGTGTACCAACCTTTGATTACAATACCCTCTACGACCGTTGGTGGCACATGACCCTCAACCAGGTAGAAGACGTAACCTGGCCCGGGCGGGTCAAATATTTTGCGCTGAGTTCGGGCACTTCGGGTGCTCCCAGCAAACACATTCCGATCACCAAAGACCTTTTTAGAGCCAACAGCCGTGCCGGATTGCGCATGTTTTTTGCCCTTTCCCGCTTCAACCTCGATCCAGATATTTTCACCAAAGACATGATGATGTTGGGCGGTTCAACGGACCTGGAACAGGGCAATGGCTATTTTGCCGGCGATTTGAGTGGCATCAACGCCAGTCGGCCACCTTTTTGGTTGCGCTCTTATTACAAGCCGGGCAACCGCATTGCCAGCATCCGCAGTTGGGACGAACGGATCGCCGAGATTGCCAAAAATGCCCCCAATTGGGACGTGGGCTTTATCGTAGGTATTCCTTCCTGGTTGCAATTGATGATGGAAAAAATCATCGAATACCACGGGGTCAAAACCATCCACGACATCTGGCCCAACCTCTCGGTTTGTGTACACGGTGGCATCCACTTCGAACCCTACCGCAAGGGTTTTGAACGACTGATGGCGCGCCCCCTGGTTTACATGGATTCGTACCTGGCCTCGGAGGGCTTTATGGCCATTCAGGATCGCTCGGAAACCAACGC
>JAAFHQ010000425.1:5131-5584 GCA_013298445.1 Chitinophagales bacterium
CATCTTTTATGAATTTGTACCTTTTAACGATAATAACTTTGACACCGAAGGCAACCTTCGAGCCAATATCAAAACCCTCAGCATCGAAGAAGTGAAAGAGGGCGAGGATTATGCCATGCTCATCAGCACTTGTGGAGGCGCCTGGCGTTACCTCATCGGCGATACGGTGCGCTTTACGGACAAACGCCGATCCGAAGTGATCATTACGGGCCGCACCAAGCACTACCTCAGCATCTGCGGTGAACACCTTTCCGTCGACAACATGAACCACGGCGTCCAGCATGTGGAAGAGGAGCTGGATGTGGTCATTCCAGAATACACGGTTTCGGCGGTGGAAGTGGGGAGTTTTTATGCCCACAAATGGTACATCGGTTGTGACGCACCCTGCGATGCAACTCAAGTCAAAACCCTGATTGACACCAAACTCAAGGAAATCAACGAAGATCGGAAGAG
>JAAFHQ010000426.1 GCA_013298445.1 Chitinophagales bacterium
ATGATTTTTTTCATTTCTGTTCCTAACTCTGGAACAGCACTACCGCTCACAGGTTTTTATGCAACGTTAAAAAAATTTTAATTATCAATCGATTGATATTGTTTAACTTTTCGCCGCCGTTGAAAAACGGAATATCAAAAAAGTTGAGAAGGTTGAGGAGTTGAGAAGTTGAGGCTACCGCGAGCGATTTTGATAAAGTCATTGTCTAAGTCGCTCGCGGTAGCCTCAACTTCTCAACCTTCTCAACCTCCTAAACCCACAAGCCATGATTTTTTTGAAAAACAGCCTATTGATTTGTTTGTCCCTTTTGGTGTACGGATGCGCCCAAGCGCAACCCAAGGACATGGAAGAAAAAATGGCCTACGTAGAGCGTTACCGCCTCCTGGCCGTAGAGGAAATGGAACGCACCGGCATCCCCGCCAGCATCAAACTGGGCCAGGGTTTGCTGGAGTCGCGTTGGGGCACCAGTGATTTGTCGCGCCTGGCCAACAACCATTTTGGCATCAAATGTGGCAAAGACTGGAATGGCGAAGGTTATTACAAAGAAGACGATGACCTCAACGACAAAGGGGAGCTCATCAAATCCTGCTTCCGCGTTTATGGTAGCGCCGAGCAGTGTTACCGCGATCATTCGGCTTTCCTGATGAACCCGGCCAAAAAAGAACGTTATGGCCCCTTGTTTGAGCTCAAACGTACCGACTATAAAGCTTGGGCGGAAGGCTTGAAAAAAGGAGGTTACGCCACCGACCCCGGATATCCCAGCAAACTGGTCAAACTGATTGAAGACCTGGGTTTGCACCGTTACGATGAAATTACCTACCAAGACTTGTTGTCTGAATTGGGCACTTTGCCCACCCTTACCCAGCCTGATTCACCCGAAAAAGCCAAACCCGTTTTGGTAGTAGGGGTACCCCAATCCACCAACGATGTGAAGTTCATTGTAGCTGGTGCCGGACAAACCGTGAAAGACATTGCCTCCAAGCAATACGTATCCCCCAAATCCCTGATGCACTACAACCCGCACATCAGCGGCGCGGACGAAGCGCTCAAAGCGGGCACTCGGGTGTTTTTGCAGTCTAAGCCCAAAGCCTGGCGCGGTCAGGAAACCTACCACAAGGTGCGCAAAGGAGAAGGTATGGTCGACATTTCGGTGCTGTATGCCATCGACCTGGATAAACTCTACATCCGCAATAAAATGAGCCACGGCCAGGAACCTGCCGAAAATGCTGAGGTCAAAATACGCGGTGGAAAAATCAAAAAACAGCCAAAACTGAAAAGTGACCAGCCCGATAAAAAACCAACGCCCATGCCTACGGTGCCCAAAACCAACGCACCTGGCAATACCAATGGCACCAATACTTCCACTGTTCCCCCTGCCACGACTTCCACAAGCAACGAATCCAAAACCAAGGTTCCGGCCAACCAGGCTCCGCTTAACCCTGTAAACACCAGCACGACAGGGGGAACCTCATCAGTCAACAAGGCAAACCCAGCCAATCCTGGCGGGAGCGATCCTTTTGGCAAATCTAACCCAGCACCAAATTCGGGTACACCAGGTACAGGTGCCACTGGCTCCGTTGTTGCCCCGCAATACCATCTGGTGATGGAGGGAGACACCCTGGAAAGTTTGGCGCAAAAGTTCAAAACCTCCATTGATGGCTTGAAGAAGCTCAACAATTTGAATACCGAGGAGTGTAAGGTGGGATCAAGAATTCGGGTGAAGTAAAACTAGTTTTTTCGTAACTATTTAGCACCCATCCACCTGTAGCTTCGAGCGCTAAAAAGTAATACATTCTTTTAGAGAAGCAATTTTTTTTGATTTGGCTACCGCCAAATGTTTTATAACCGCGACGACGCGACGGCGCGACGCGACGTGTGCTTCGCACACTTTCACGTCGTTTTGCGTCGCTCATTTGGCGCAGCCAAATGAATCGTCGCGCCGTCGCGTCGTCGCGGTTACAAAAAATCAAGCAGCGAAGCTGCGAAAAAACTTTTGGCATTACTATTCACCGCTCGCCGCTAGCGGTGGATTTTATATTCAAATTTTTTCACCACAAAGGCACAAAGACACAAAGACACAAAGACACAAAGACATTAAGCTCTAAAATGTTGTGTCTTTGTGTCTTTGTGCCTTTGTGGTGAAAAATTCCGCCGCAGGCGGCTGCTAAATAGTTACTTTATTCTTAACATTGTTCAAAAGAACAGTCGCATGAAAAGAGCTTACATCAGTTTGTTCCTATTAGGAGCAGGAGCCTTGCTTTTTTGGTCCTTTAAGCCCCAAAAGCAGGAGCGCCCCAACATCGTCTTCATCATGTCCGACGATCATGCCTACCAGGCCATCTCGGCTTACAGCGATAAATTGTTACAAACCCCCAATATCGACCGCATCGCCAAAGAAGGGATGCTGTTTACCAATGCCTGCGTCACCAACTCGATTTGTGCACCCTCGCGGGCCGTCATCCTCACCGGCAAACACAGCCACCTCAACGGGAAAATTGACAACTACTTCCCTTTTGATACCACCAATGTCACTTTTCCCCAACTGCTGCAAGCCAATGGCTACCAGACGGCCATGTTTGGCAAACTCCATTTTGGCAACAATCCCAAGGGTTTTGACGAATTCAAAATCCTGCCCGATCAAGGGAATTATTACAACCCGGACTTCATCACCAAAAAAGAAGGCAACATCAAGTTGACCGGCTATGTCACCGATCTCATCACCGACATGACCCTCAACTGGCTGAAAAACGATCGCAAGAAAGACAAACCCTTCTTCCTGGCCTATTTGCACAAGGCACCCCACCGCGAATGGCTCCCGGCTGAACGCCACTACAAGGAATTCATTAACCGCAAGTTTCCGGAACCTGCCACCCTTTTCGACAACTACGAAGGCCGGGGCCGGGCCTCCAAAGAGCAGGAAATGAACCTCCTCACGCACATGAACTGGGCGGGTGATTCCAAAATTTCCCCCGAGAACATGGATAAATTGGGCATCAAGGAATCTCATGCCTACGACAAACGCAATTACAATGGCACAATTGGACGGATGAACGAAGCCCAACGCAAAGAATGGAACGCGGTGTACGGCAAAATGAACGAGGAATTCATCCAAAACTACCCCAAAATGACCCAGGAAGACCAAATGCGCTGGCGCTATCAGCGCTACATGCAGGACTATCTGGGCTGCATTGCAGCCGTGGACGAGGGAGTAGGAGCGGTGTTGGACTTTTTGAAAGCAAATGGCCTGGACAAAAATACCATTGTGGTGTACACCTCCGATCAGGGGTTTTACCTGGGCGAGCATGGCTGGTTCGACAAACGTTTCATTTTTGATGAGTCGTTCAAAACCCCTCTCCTGGTCAAATGGCCCGGCGTAATCCAGGCGGGCTCACGCAATTCCCAAATGGTGCAAAACCTGGACTTTGCCCAAACTTTCCTGGAAGCTGCGGGCATCAAGCCCCCCGGCGATATGCAGGGCGAAAGCCTGATCCCCATCTTTAAAGGCAAGGGCCAAAACTTCCGGGACGCGGCTTACTACCACTATTACGAGTACCCCAGCGTCCACATGGTCAAGCGACACTACGGAATTGTCACCGAACAATACAAACTGGTGCATTTTTACTACGACATCGATGAATGGGAATTGTACGATCGAATGAATGACAAAAACGAAATGAAAAACGTGTACAATGATCCTAAGTATGCCAAAGTAAGGGCAGAACTGCACAAAAAATTGGCCAAATTGCGGACGAAGTACAAGGATTCAGAGGCTCTGGATAAAATGTACATTGAGAAATATAAAGTGTTGGAGGCGGAGGGGAGGATTTTTAAGTGAGGAGTGGGGATTTGATCTGGTAGTCTAGGGGCAAGGGATTTTATAAATTTTGCCACCACTGGCAGTTGTTTCCAAAATGGAAACAACTGCCAGTGGGTCCATAGCAACCAATTACCTTAACTCCTAACTTCCAGTCATCTATCATCCATTTTAATAGTTATATGTAAATACTTTCGCACAAAATGATTGGCGCATTCGTAATCATAACCAAACGCGATATTTTTGCTTATGCTATCAATGCTATAAGCAATTGGAATGAAATCTTCATGCTCGACTTGATACCCCTTATTCGAATCGATTAGTAGTGCCTTGTGTGGTTGAATACAATGTCCATTGGCTCCAGGAGGTGCTAGATAGTATTCTACAATAGCATCTGTATAGTCATTATGGTTAATATCGATTTTGTGAAAGCTTAAGAATTCTACCACTTCTTTAATTGTATCTCCTTCTAGTAGCAAATCTGGAACTTCATCCTGAGTCCAATAACCCTTTTTTTGAAAATATCGATGCACAATTTGTTTAGCAAGGGCAGCAGAAAGTGTATCCCCTCGATAGTTTGAAGGGGTAAGATTGCCTATATGCAAGGTTGTATCGATTACTGGAATAGGCAAAGTATCATGAGGTGCATTCCTTTTAATTCCAGCTCCCGAAGGACGCTGTTTCGAAGAACAAGAAAAGCAGCAAATGGTCAATAAAAAAGCACCTAAAAGAGCATATTTTTTCATCAACTCGTCTTTTTTCCATTGTTTTCTTTCCATACGGATTAAAATTTAGCCGAAGCAATTTTAGGGCGATACCTGGTCTCCCTCACACCACCCCATTCACCTCAAACACATCCAAAAACACCAACCTCTCCCCCATCGTCACACTCTTACTCTCCACCCCTGGCGCAAAGCCACTCTCCCGCACCGGATCGTTCGCCACCAATTCATACTCCTCCACAATCACCCGGAAGGGCTTGTTTTTGTATTCATCAGGAATTTCTACGCCAGTATTGAACACCATTTGCCCATCCACGATGGAATTCCGGTCGATCTCAAACTCCTTCACAAAGAGTATCGTCGTCTCCCGCAAGATGCTGATGAAAGCCTCGTCCGTTTTCGGAATCGTCGGCGTTTCCACCGCAATGCGGATGCGTGAGCGAATCATTGGGTTTTTATTGCCCGTATCCAATTGCGGCATAGAGATCGCCACTGGAACTGGGCCAGCTACCCCGATCGAAAACTTGTTTTTCGCCGCAGGCCCACCCGAATAGTTCAACACCACCGTACGCGGCGCAGGCAACTGAATCCAATCCGTATGCACCACCCCACTCAGGCAACAATCCTTGTTGTCGATGCGTAGGGAGTTCTTTTGGTAACGCGCCAGAGCCAGTTTGACAAAAGGGAAATAGGCCTTGCCCGTGGCAATCGGCACATTGGCATAATACAACTGCCGCTCTTCATCGAACAAAGGTTGGTACGCAGCCGTGGCCACCCGCACCGTTTCCACTTCCGCCAGGGTCAGGGACTTTTCATACCCAGCCGCCAGGGGGAAGGTATTCAAATCCGGCGTCGGGAATTGCTGGTTGTTCAAGCCGTTGGCCACATAAATCGGGTCTTGCCCCCAGAGCGTAGCATATGGCTCGTAACCCGCATTGTTGTTGGGGGCCAGCACCACGCCCAGCATCTCCTCCTCCCCGCTGCTGAACCAGGGCCGTTTGAGGTATACCTGCACGTTGGCCGTACGGATATGGGTTTCACTT
>JAAFHQ010000427.1 GCA_013298445.1 Chitinophagales bacterium
ATGATGCGGTGATTGTGGTGAAAAAGGTGAAGGGGCCGAAGTATTTTGAGTAGATGGAAGTTTTGGATAAATAAAAATTGTTTGTTACTTTTGTCTTAGTTATTAAAAGTAATTGTTTTCATTTGTATTGAATATTTTTCATGTATTACCGCCGTAAAGTCCTGCTAAGTCTGTTGCAACAGTTTGAAGGTTCGCTGGAGAAAATTCAACTCCAGAAACTGTTGTTTTTGTTTTGCCAAAAACAGGAAAAACCTGCTTTTAGCTTTATACCCTTTAAATATGGTTGTTTCTCTTTTCAAGCCAATGCTGATTTGGGAACTTTGAGTAAGTACGGATTGATCGAGGAGCAAGAAAAACGGTGGACAGTCAACACCGAGGAAGATTTTTTAAAAGCTTTAAATAAACAGGATGCTCAATTGTTGAGAGCCATTGCGCTAGTCTATAAGCATAAAACCACCGATGAATTGATCAAACTGACTTATCAGAAATTCCCCTACTTCGCCATCAACAGCCAAATTGCTTCAAAATTTTTGGATAAGACAGAGTTGGATAAAATTGAAAGCAATAGACCTCGTAGTGAGGATTCATGTTTATACACCATTGGTTATGAAGGGCTAAGCCTAGAGGAGTACATCAACAAACTGCTCAAGAAAGACATAAAGGTATTGTGTGATGTCCGCAAAAACTCCTTTAGCATGAAATATGGCTTTAGCAAATCGCAGTTACAAGCCGCTTGTGAAGGGGTAGGCATCCAATTTTTTCATTTCCCGGATGTAGGAATTGAAAGCAGTCAGCGACAGGAACTCAACAGCCAAAAAGATTATGACCTTCTTTTTGTCAACTACTGTCAGGAGGTACTGCCTCAAACCATCAAAACCCAAGAAGCCATTTTAGGCTTGCTAGAACAATACCAACGGGTTGCACTCACCTGTTTTGAAGAACAACACTGCCAATGTCATCGTAGCCATTTGGCTACTTCAATTACTCAACTACCTAAATTCAATTATGCTCTAAAACACTTGTAAAATATACTGTTATGCCCCGAACACGCGTCTTACTTACGGTAACAACTTACCCTTTGCCCTCCCGCAGTTACGACGAATTAGTTTGCACTGCTGGCGTCTTGGAAGATGGCTCCTGGATTCGTATTTACCCCGTTCCATTAAGTTTTTTGAGCCAATTAAAAAAGGATGGGGTTGTTCAAAAAACCAAATACACCTGGATCGAGCTCAACTTAAAAAAACGGCAGGACGATTTTCGGCCAGAAAGCCACTCTCCTGAAGATTATGAATTTAAAGACCTTAAAATAGGTGAACATCTTGGACCTGAACATGAATGGGAAGCCCGAAAACAATTCTGCCAGGCGAATGTGTATACCAATTTAAAAGAATTGATCGAAGCATCTAAAGCACCCAATAATTTATCACTGGCTACTTTTAAACCCACCAAAATCCTCGGATTGGACATAGAAAAAGACACCGACGATTGGAAAGAAACCTGGAAGGCCTTACAAAATCAACTTTCATTGTTTGGCGAAAAGGCTGAAGAAGCAAGAGAAGTCATCAGAAAATTACCCTATAAATTTTTCTATCGCTTCCAAGATGAACAAGGCACTCAATCCAGAATGATGATTGAAGATTGGGAAATTGGTGCCTTGTATTGGAATTGCCTTCGGAATGCCGAGAATGATGAAGCCTTGGCCCTTCAAAAAGTGAAAGAAAAATACTTTGATGATTTTATTTCCAAGCGGGATGTTTATTTCTTCATGGGAACCACCAAAGAATGGCACATGCGCAGGGGGAAAAATCCTTTTGTGATCATTGGGGTGTTTTATCCGATGAAGAAAGTGCAATTGTCTTTGTTTTAGCAAGTCATCAATACCCAAACTGCTTGATCCAATCCCCAAACAAAGGCACCCGCATTTTATAGCCCCCACTGCCATTGGCTACTATGTACCCATAATCCAATAACTTGCGGACTTCAGCTTGTTTGGGGTCAACGGCTTCGTGAAATGCAATGGCTTTGACCACCGTACGCATTGCCTCTTTTTCACAAAACTCATCCCAAAAAACGGAGAAAGGCTGTTCCCCGCTCAGTACAATTTTATTGCCCAAGATGTACTCCACATCGGCCATCTCCACCGGGTTTTTGAGCTTCAAATTGGCATAATCCACCAGGTCGGAGCAAATACTGTGCAGTAGGTGCGGATGCCCCTGAGTAATTTGATAGATGTGCTGCGCTACACCATCGGCATAATGCAATCCAAAGTCAGGCATGGGTTGCTGGATCAATTGCAAGGAGGCCTGTTCTGACAAATAATCTACTCGTACGATATGTGCCTGCACAAAGTACCGCGACCACTTGGGCTCCGGCAAATCACTAAAATTGGTAGCGCCAACAAACATAAACACCACCAGTTTTTGCTGCTGCGAAAAAGCCCGCATTCGCCCTAAAAACGCGGCCCCAATTTCGGAATTTTGACAAATGGCGTAGTGAAAACCCCGCTCGGCATCGTATTCATCCATCGCCAAGATGAGCCGCCGTTGGCGACTTTGGGCCAATTGATCTAAAAAAGCGGCAAATTCATCCCAGGCTTTTAAGGAATCTTCATTGGTAATCGGTGTGGTTCCAGTTATTTTGAGTTTAGCTTGGATGCGCTTACACCAAAATTCCAACCAGGCGACCAGTGAAGTTTCACCCGATAAACCCTGGGCGTCGATCGTAACTACATCGTAATAATTTGGATCCAACAGACGGGGTAAGAAATTCAGGAGGGAGGTTTTTCCTACCCGACGCTGCCCCAACAACAAAAAAGTCGGCATGATGGCCGAGGTTTGAATTTTGAGGGACAATTCTTCCTTGATGTCGGCACGATCCAAAAACATCGGAATACTTGCCGCTTGTTCCGGGTTTAAAGCTACGCCTTTGCTATAGGGATTTAAACTGATGGCATGAGTTTCCGCCACTTTTTTAGTCACCTCCTGCAATTGATTGTTCAGGATTTGTTGCCAATGTTTGATGACCTCAAAATATTCGATCCGTCCCTTAAAAGTTTCTCGCAAATTGATCGCTTCAAAATCCTGCACCAAATCCAAGCATCTTTGGATCAAGGTTTGTTGGGTCACCACTGCTGTAGTGGATTCCGCACTGCTTAAGGTTTCGCGGATTTCGATTATTTTTTCGCGCCAAGCAGAGGAAGGGGCATATTTTTTCCAGGAACCCAGTAGCTCTTGATCCAAAAAATGCCGATCATTCAGCAAAGTACTTTTTAACACCAGGCTTGATTGCCATAAGGTAGCCGTAGCCAAATGTTCAAGTTCTGCCGCCAGTCGCTGCTGCAAGGGACGGTATCGCAACAAAAAATCAACGAATTGAAAGGCTAAATCAGGATGTTGTTTGGTATCCGTTTTTAATGCCCGTTTTACCCAAGGCAAAGGCAATCTGATGCCTTCGTCTTTAAGGTACGGATTTAAAAATAAGGTGTGTTTTTTAAAAAAAAGGAGCAGATAAAAAAAATAAAAGGGAAGGCGGAATTGTCCAAAATAAAAAGCAACAATAAATAATGGTCCTACAGTCAATCCTACAGCCAATTCTCCAGCCAATCCTCCAATCAATCCTCCAACCAATCCTCCAACCAATCCCACAACCAATCCGAAGTACAATCTTAAAGCCAACCCGAAGAGCAATCCTAATCCCATTCCCGCAACCAATGCGCCAACCAATGAGCCAACCAATCCCAAAGCTAACACACTGACTATTGGTACGACCAATCCTACAGACAATCCAAAGGCCAGCCCTATTGCCAATCCTCCAACCAATGTGACAACCAATCCTCCAACCAATCCGATGATCAATCCGAAGGCCAGGCCAGAGCCCAGTTTTGTAAAAAGATAACACCATCTTTGCCAAAAATGAACCAACTTATTCCAGTAAATTAAGTCTATTTTTACTTTAAAAATTTTAGGATAATTAGCAGGTATATCCAATTCTACAACAAAAAGCAACATTAATGCCCAACAAAAAATAACCAGAACAATCCATTTAAGGTAAATTATTATAAATCGATCGATATTTTCAAATTGTTGGTTGATGTTGTCATCAGACCATTTACTAAGCAAGGTAAACTCAAAAAACAACCACTTGAAAATCTCCCAATTGCTACGTGGGGCATCCGGCTTGATGAACACATCTGGTATATTTTGATTCCTCATGATTCCATCAAGTTTAAGATCAATGAATAGAGCCACTGCCCTATCTGCATTACTTTGCCCCAAAAAGGCAATATCAAAAGAAGCAGCACTGCTACAAAACCCCGCAATAACCTATGTGCAAGGCTTAAGTCTTTACCTATGCCCACGAGACGCAGCGCTCGACGCACCCAATGCCGGGTAGTTTTACTCCAATCATTCAAGAGCAAATCTGTACTATGTTGATGTTGTTTGGCGTATTCATTTTTCCAGTGTGCCATATACCCCTGAAAGCTGGCAATTGAAAGGGCCGCATCTACAGGGAGTGAATCAGCTATGAAGTGCATCAATCCAGCCGGGTCATTGTGCTTGGCAATTTCAGCAACCAACACAGTATAAAAAGGAGGTTTTTGATCCAATACGCTTACAACCCGTGGCGGAGCGATTTTTTGCAAATAAGCCTCAATCTCTGAAAAGTCCAACTTGGGTAAATGTTCCCGGTACCTGACATCAATTTTGGAGCCCCGCACCCTCGTCCCGCCGATGTACAATTCCTGGGTATTCAATAGCCGGGAGGAAGTAAAGAGCAAAGCGATACGCGGGTTGTTGCCAAAACTGTTGAGGTGGGTCAAAAAATCGAGATTGTAGCCTTGTTTGTCTACTTTTTGCGTTTCAATTTGTTTTTCGGACAATTGATCAAAGTTCTCCAAACAAAGCTGAATACACTGCTCTGGATGTTGATCGAGGTATTCAACCAAAGCCGTACGCAAATTTTGAGGGGAGGTACGCAGATGGAGAGCTTCGCTCAAGGCCATCAAATACGACTCAAAACTGTGTGCATGGCTACGCATGTTGAGGCGGATGAAATGGGTGTTTTCGGGGCAGGATTGCCGCAGGTCTTCTATCAATTGTTGCAAGCCCTGTTTTTCTTCACTGTATACATTTACTTTGAATCCCTTTTGCAAATAAGTAGCAATTTTTGCGGTAAAACTTGGGCGTAGAAAAGTGGGTTCATTATTCATTCGATGCTGGTCTTGTATCCTTAAAATCTGTGCCTTACAAACATAGTTTTTTTTGTTGAATTGAAGAATAGGTAATTTGCCTGTACCTAATTTTTATCTGAAGTCAATTTTTATGTTCACTTGCTGCTAAATTGTAGCTTTAATCCCAAATTCACCTAACTACCATATTCCAATTGTTATGCGGGCCATCCACAAATTGTCACTCCTTTTCCTCTTAACGCTGCTGACACAAGCAGCTGCACTCGCCCAAGCCCCCCAAAGCCCCTTATCCCCCACCGACTTCCTCACTCCCCCCCAACGCTACGGCATCCGCTGTTGGTGGTGGTGGCTCAACGGCAACGTCACCAAAGCGGCCATCTCCCGCGATTT
>JAAFHQ010000428.1 GCA_013298445.1 Chitinophagales bacterium
GCTTTACTTGGAAAGCGGTTAACCGCAAAGGAAAGAACATGCAACACTGGTTTGATCGTTACCCCAATGATTAATTTTAAAGTGACCAAATCAACAGGCGTTGAAAGCCTAGCCAAATGCACCAACAAAGACGAATTAAGGTTGTCTCAAAATTGTGTCTACCATGACAAAACCGGACTTGTTGCGACGGATGCAAATGTTTTGGTATTTCTTAAAGACCTTGGATTGAAAGACGAACAATGTCGATTTTTAGGGAAGGATAAAAAGTTGTGGCATAAAATCGTAGATGCCCGCTTTCCAGATTGGCGAAGTGTTATGCCCACTGGCTTGAAGCAGACTAAAGAGGTATTAATTGACTCGCTGCTTTCATTTGCTCAAGGTGGCTTGAATGTAAAACGCAACATTGAAACGCTTTTTGCTTTAGTGCTGCAAATTAATGGGGTTGAGGTATGGGTAAACGCTGAAAAGCTTTTTAATGCTATGGAGGCATTAGCCGCAAATGGTAGCAATACGGTAAAGGTGCATTGTGCTGGTGCAACTAAAGCAATTCATTTTGCAGCGGATAACGGACATGAGGCAATTGTGATGCCTCTACATATGTCGGATAAAGACGCATGGGCATATTCACAAACTTTTGTTGTGGGGTAAACCTACCAATTACCAATCAATTAAGCCCATGCGTAAAGTGTGGGCTTTTTTTGTTTACAGTGCAATTTTATTCGTTATCGCCCTCCCAAATTGAAAACCCTGTATTGTCCCGTCTGCCTCCACTACAAAGTGAATGCCTCGCCAGACTGTTTTAAACCACGTCATTTTGCCCTTTATCGTCGGTCTTGCATTACATCGTACCTGGCGCTCTAATTCCGCTGCCTGAATATTTACCGCAGTGCGCATAGATTGTAATGTTTCGCGCATTATTTGCCGAAATTCGTCTATGCTTTCGGTTTGTGGCACTTGAAATGATACTTTGCTTTGCTCGCTCATGCTGTTTTGATTTACGCAAATTTACGGATTTACAGCGGTTTAAGCCAATTTTCCTACCCCAAATATAGTATTTTTCAACTTTCTTGAAAATATGTGCGAATAAATTTGGAAGTGGTTAAATGTTACCCTATATTTGTACTATCGAAAGCGGGAAACGTTTCCGTTATTTTTCATCTCAAAACAAATCAAAAATGAAAATTTCAAAATTCAATCCTACTTCTGGCATTAATGCAAAAGCACATCGCAAAGAATCTGCTTATGTTGGCTCTTACTTGGTTGTAACTCCTGATATGGGCGTTCAAATTGATCTTAGAATCTACGAAACCAAGGCAAAGACTTACGCTTGTGTGTGGCTTACTGCAAAAGCGCCTAAAGGCGATCTGGCAAATGGGTCTGGTTCCGCTGGTGGCTATGGTTACCACTTGACTAGTGCAGCGGTTCACAGTGCGTTCAAAGCAGCGGGCATAGAAATTGACGGTTTATCAGGCGTTGGGAGTACTGGAATTGAAAAGGCATTGGTAATGGTCGCAGCGCAAATGGGACACAAAAAAGTGACTGTTTTTAATACACATCCTTAACCAACTCAACAGGGGTGTAAAAGCCCCTACTTTTTAACCATCTCAATAAAACAACCATGACCGCAATTGAAGCAACCATTAAAAAAAGCCTTCCTGACCATTGGGACCAGGAAACAGCAGATTACCACATGGAAATACTTTTCACTTTTCCAGAAAACGAGTGGTTTGCACCGTCGAACAAGGACGGGAATCATTACGATATTTGCCAAGCGCTTTACAATGCAAACTTGATTGCTTGCAAGTGGGTGCCACTTTACGCAAATGGGCAATTCAAAGGGAACGCTAGGTATTTTATTTACAGAACTGATTTAAACTACTTAGGGATATGAGCAACCAGGACAAAATCAACGCATTCCCGCTTGGTTCTACTGAGCGACTGGAAGTAATAGCCCAGCTCAACATGGGCAGCCGTAGCGAAGCAGCAAAGCGGGTTCTTGAGAAAAGAGCCGCACGGGTTGAACTGATGCAAAAAGGATTAAGTTTTTCACAGGCTTGCATGATTGTTAGCCAAATCAAAACACAATGACCGCAACAGAATTTCTCCACCAGATCAACACAGCCAAGAAAGCCCGCAAAATTTCCGACGCTGCGATTGCCAGGAGCATCGGAGTTGACCGGAGCTACCTAGCTAAAGTCCTCAAAGGGCAGCACGCGGTCAGCCTTGACAGGTTGTTGCAAGTATGCGAGGTGGTAGGTCTTAAAGTGAGGCTGGAAGGCTTCACCGATTGATTTTTTCACAATTTTAAGCAAAACAACCATGAAAATGATAGTACATGAACCAATCAGAAGAAAGGCGGGCAGATGGCGGCCAAAATTCCCTCCTGATATGCTAACTAAAAACGAGGCTGCCCGGTACGATAAAGAGGCTTTTGTTATAGCCTTCTGCTTGGCTTTCCAAGTGACAGCAACGAAGCCCTATTTCGGATATACAAAGAAGCACTTGTTTTGCTCACTTTTGAAGCACACGAAAGGGAACAAGCAAAAAGCACTGGAACTAGTACAAGAGGCAAGTAGATAAAAAAGGGCTGGTACGCATTGACCAGCCCTACCCTATTCCAAAATTGCAGTTGGTTGGAAGACTCCACCGACTGCTTTTTTTATTTTGGGGTGGATCGAATTGGGTTGCTGTGGTTTGCGTCAACCCGTCTTGGTGTGTATGGGTGGTGATCTAGTGGTTCATCGTGTGTTGGGGTTGGTTGGGGGGAAAGCGATTATAAATTACCCCATTCCTGATTCATCCCCACTTGCCCATCTCCAAAGCACCTCAGCCCCTACCTTATGCGCTTGTGTGGCATGTTTGAATGCAGGGTAAACATCTTCCAGTGGTGGCCATGCTTGAGCCTCTTTAGTGATTTTGTAGATAGCATTCCAGCCCTTAAAAAGCTCATTCACGTTGTACCCCATGTTCCCGGCCTTCCCTTCCGTATAGCGTCCTTCTTGCCATGTTACAGAGTTGGCAAGTGGTTTGAAGATGTTTTTTAAGCGACGCATAATACCCGCCTGTGTCAGTACGACCTTTTCAATTCCATGCTCTTTGTTGGCGTTCTTTAGTGTAATCTCTACCGCTGGAACCGTGACCGAAGGCGAAGGCGTAAGAGTAGCAACGATTTGCACTGATTCAACCAGAGCCTGCCCCGCGAACGCCTGGACGCTTTGTACTTGGTCTGCGTGTTGGGTTTGTACCTGTCTTTCCCAATTTGTTTCTTGTAGTGGCGGGTGTTGCACCTGCTTTGGGGCTTCGCTTTTTTTTTGATCCAGTTCATCCAATTGGTTTTGCGCCCGCTTCAATCGGCTTGCAAGGCGTTCAAGTATTTCGCCTGTTGGATTCATTGCAAGCCCATTTTCGATGTCGGCAATGGTTTGCAAAAGCTCATTCTTTGTCATGCTTCAACTTTTTTGGCGGCCTCTAACGCCTTGATTAATATTTTGGTTCTAACCTGCTCTTCTTGTGTTTCAAGAGGAAGACACGCAGCCAAGGCATCAATAAGCGCCCCTATCCTAATGTCCTCTTCGTCATTATCAATTTCCTGCGATTCATCAGGGGTAACGGTTTCAGGTTCTTCCGTTACCCCCCCAGAAAACCCTCCTTTGCAGCGGGTGTTACATCTCGGTAATCTACAACCCCATCGCCAGTGGTATCTTTATTCACTTTGGCCAGGAATAGCGCAACTAGCAGGATACGAATAAGCATAGCCCCTGCCTTAGTGAAGATACCTACATACATCATTGTGTTTTCAGCACTGTTCACCTTATCTCGGTTTCTGCTTATTGTTGCTTGGTTGTCCGCAAATACTACTGCGTCTGTTTTAGCGATGATACTAGATTGGTACGCCAGGTCTTCTTTTCGCTGGGTACTGAGGTCTATTTTATTTTGCTCCAAGGTTACAAGGTTTTCGTTTAGTGCTTTCAATCGCGCAGACTTTGCAAAAGCAGGGTTTATAAACTTCTTCATAACCCATCCGTTTTTTTCGTTGTAACCCTTAAATACATCCTTCCCCATACTTGCGGCAATACTTGTTTTTTCAGCCTTTATTTGCCGCTTGGTTGCTGCAATGTCGATTGCTACCGTTTCCGTAGCAGCAACAACTGCTGCCATGCGTACAGTTTCTTGCGCTTGCACAGATGCGCGCGCACTATCTTGGTTGATAGTCTTTTCTTGCTTAACCAACTCGGCTACTGGGCGGCGAACGGCATCAACAGAAATGTAGTCAAACCAAAACATACCTACTCCTATGCCGACAAGAAAAGCCCACGAAACAAACTGCATCGCTCTGACGAATCGGTTCGTTTTAAAATCTTTCAACCATTGGAAACGGAAAAAAACAAAAAAATCATATGCGCTTTTCTGGACAATGTACCGGATTGCAACGTCGGTAAAGTAAGTTGCAGCGCCCAACAGAGCAATAGCTACTATTACTTTGAAGATCAAGTTATCCCAATACCCGCCAGCAAATATCCACCCCCATGCCGCGACGGCAAATCCAGACACTACGGCAGAAGCAAAAACAGCGGCACGTTCGCCCAATAACAATACAGTGAATATTTTAGCTTCATCCCGTATTGGATTAACTTCTTCTGGTTCTGGCTTCCAGATTTTTTTTAGTTGCCCTAAAAACTTTTTCATTTCATTGTGCATTTATTGTGCAAATCCTAAGACATAATATTTGTAAAAAATCTGCACAAGATTTTATTAACGTTTGCAAAGTTAAATGAAAAGGATTTCAAAACAACCCCAATTCCAAGAAACATCCCAATAAAATCGAAATATACCTACTTTTGGGTATTGTTTGACATTCATATGATCGATACCTTGCAGCATATTTAATAACCAAAAAAAAATCAATCATGCAGTCAATCCAGAAAGACATAAATGCCGCAATTAAAGCCCTACCAAACACAGATCAGGTATCAGACGGATATCATACGTTTGGTGAGTTGTACGAGCATCGTATTTTGCTATTTATCGCCCTTGCTAAATGCCATTCTGGCCAAGCATGGAAATTCAAAGCTAATGCCGATGGCCAAAAGTGGGAAGGATGGTTTGGGTTAGGCATATTCCCAGAACCGGGAAAACAAATAACTTACCACCTGCCAGTATCATACTGGGATACTATGGACTGTCCCGCATATGAAATCAATCCTCATTACGACGGGCATACGTCGGAGGACATTGTTAACAGATTAAAAAACCTTTAAATGAATCCAATAACCGACCCAAACGCTGGGTTTAGGCTAGGAGCCTACCACTTGGAGAAAATCAATTTCGGTGGCCGCCAATGGGAGTGGCACGAAGGTCGCCGGATGTGGTGATAATTTAAAACCCCAAACAAAGGGCTGCCCGGTACATCCGAAGCAGCCCTTTTCTTTTTCTCCACCATTACAACTCCTTTGGATCGTCGTCCTTGGGCTTCGATTCAGCACCATTCTGTTTAGGTAGTAGATTCCTAATCACATCGGCAATGTTCGCTCCTGATACAGCCCGTGTATTTTCGAGAACAGACA
>JAAFHQ010000429.1 GCA_013298445.1 Chitinophagales bacterium
TGGAAAATGGCTTTATCCTTGACGAACATTTTTTCGATTTAAAAAGCGAGGAGCGAAGCCTCGAACTCCGGTGTGCCCGTGCTTCGCCCTTGCGTATAACAAACTTAGACGTAATCGAAATCAAACTTTGCTATAAAGCCTTATTCCGTTGAATAATGGCCTTGAGGGTTTCTACACTTGCTGCCGAGCGGAATCCATCCTCTGGCGTGTTGATGCAATAATCCACCAGGCGATCAAGCGAAGAAGTAGCCACATGTAAGCGGGTATCGGAAGAGGCGTAGTAAATAAAAACCGTCCCATCGTCATCCAGAATCCAGCCATTGGAAAAGGCTACATTGGATACGTCCCCTACCCTTTCAGCGCCTTCTGGTGCCAGGAAATACCCGGCTGGTTGGTGAATAACCTTGGTCAAATCTTGCAAATCGGTCATAAACAAGTACAATACATAGCGCAATCCAGCTGCTGTATTGCGCACCCCATGCGCCAGGTGCAACCAACCATGGGCAGTTTTGATCGGTGCAGGGCCTTGCCCATTTTTCACCTCATAAACTGTGTGGTAACGCCGCTCGTGGATGATGGCCTCACTTTCGACTACTGCATTCTCCATGCTATCCGCCAATCCAAAACCGATGCCACCTCCTGTGCCTGTACTGATGAAACCATCTTGTGGTCGGGTGTAAAAGGCATATTTTCCATTGACAAACTCGGGATGCAATACCACGTTGCGCTGTTGGGCCGATCCGGTTTTAAGGTCGGGTAGTCGTTCCCAGTGGACCAAATCTTTGGTGCGGGCCATACCCGCTTGTGCAACTGCGGAGGAAGTATCAGAAGGCGGAACCGAAAAGTCTTTGCGTTCGGAGCAAAAAAGCCCATAAATCCAGCCGTCTTCGTGGGCTACCAGGCGCAGGTCATACACGTTGGTGTCCGGATCGGCGGTTTCAGGCATGGTGATCGGATAATCCCAAAATTGGAATTGATCAACGCCATTGGGGCTTTCGGCAATGGCAAAAAATGATTTTCGATCCATACCTTCCACCCGGGCGGCTACCAAATACTTCCCTTGCCATTTGATGGCACCAGCGTTGAATACAGCATTGATTCCAAAACGCTCCATCAGGAAAGGATTCGTTTGTGGATTCAAATCGTAACGCCAAAACAGCGGGGTATGGGCGGCAGTAAGCACCGGGTTTTGGTAACGCTCAAAAATACCATTGCCGGGAATAATTGCCTGATTGGGGGTGTGGATCAACTCCTGGTGTTGGGCCTCGAGTTGAGACAAACGTTGCTGAAAAAAAGTACTCATTTTGCTTGGCTTAAACATTTTCCTGGGATGAGGCTAATTGGCCTCACCCCAATAAAAATAGAAAATCAGAAGTTTGTTGTGATCTTTAACCCGCTTACAGGCGATTGTTTTATTGCAAGAGCAAAAGTGAACAATCTATTGTAAAACAAGGGTTGTATGTGGTCACAATTGACGGGGACAATTGTAACGGTAATTTGTGAAAAAAGCTTATTCAAGCAGTGGTCAATGTGTATTTTTACGCCAAACAAATAAACATGCAATCATTAGACTTCTACGAACACCCCCATCGCCGCTACAATATCCTCACCGGTGAGTGGGTGCTGGTTTCGCCCCATCGCACCAAACGCCCCTGGCAGGGCAAGGTTGAAAAAGCGGATACCAGTCGTAAAGCAAGTTACGATGCCACTTGTTACCTATGTCCAGGCAACGAACGCGTGGGAGGCTTCCAAAACCCCAATTATCCAGATACTTTTGTTTTCACCAATGATTTTGCGGCTTTGTTGGAAGGGTCGTCTGATGGGCCTTTTCAAGAAGGGTTGCTCCAGGCCAAGGGAGAACGTGGCATTTGTAAAGTAGTTTGTTTTTCCCCCGATCATGGTCTGACCTTGCCACAAATGGAAGTGTCTGCCATCAGCAAAGTAATTGCACTCTGGCAGGCACAATACCTGGAATTGGGTGCCATTGATTTTATCCAGCACGTTCAAATTTTTGAAAACAAAGGCGAAATCATGGGTTGTAGCAACCCTCATCCGCACGGCCAAATCTGGGCTCAATCCACAATTCCTCAGGAGACGCGGCTAAAAACCATCCAGCAAGACCAGTACTGGAAGGATAACCAGCGCAGTTTATTGGGAGATTACCTTGCTCAAGAACTCAAAGAGGGCAGCCGCATTGTACAGGAAAATGAGAATTTTGTAGCCCTGGTGCCATTTTGGGCCATCTGGCCTTACGAAGCCATGATCATTCCCCGTCGCCAGATGCGCGACATTACGGAGATGGACGAGATGGAAAAAAATGCTTTTGCCCAAATCCTGAAAGCCTTGACCATCCGATTTGACAATTTATTCGAAACTTCTTTTCCCTATTCGGCAGGCATCCATCAAGCCCCTACAGATGGCCAGCAACATCCAGAATGGCACTGGCACATGAGTTTTTATCCTCCACTGCTGCGCTCGGCAACGGTGAAAAAATTCATGGTAGGCTATGAGTTATTTGCTGAACCTCAACGAGATGTGACAGCAGAGTACGCAGCGGAACGCTTGAGGAACCTGTCTGGGCTTCATTATTTAGAGGCCTAATATAGATAAAAAAAGAGCCGAGGAGCTGATCAGCGCCCTCGGCTTAAACGCCCAGGTTGTTTATCAATTTGGCAAAATTGGTTTAACCTGAGCAATAATTTTGAGCTTGCTTTACAAAAAAAATTACCTTTAAATGGAAACCAAGAGAACCCAAGAGTTCTCTGGCTCCCGAATACCAAAGTTTAATTTGTTTTAGCTCCAAGAATGAGGAGAGCAAGCAGAACTCCGTTCGAAGGGGAATTAGTCTGGGCTCCTTGGATTAAGCCAGGATGGACGGAGCTATGCCGTGCTTTTTGGAGAGTGATAAACTTTGGTTCCATTTCTTATGTGTTGTTACAAAGGTAAAGTCTTGGCCTAAAAGCTCAAAAGACGCTATTCTTTTGTTGAATTTTCAAACAAAATCTTTACACTTTTAAAACTGTAATAGCTGTTTAATTGACAACACTTTGCAGAAAAAACACCAAAGGTTAAATTCCTATGGCTGAAGCTGAAACTTTCGAACATGACGCTGGAAATCTTATTGAACAATATCATTCTTATTGGTTAGGGCTAAACACTTCTGAGCAGTCATTATTACAGGATTTTATAAGTAGCCCAATGCATAAATGTAATCGCCAGGCTCAAGAGCTCGGTGCATATCTCAGTACTTTATTTAAAAACAATAAGATTGTAAATCTGGGTAATGAGCCACTGATTCGAAAGTACTCATCGGGGCGAAAAACCGATGACTTGCCGGTTCATTGGTCTAAATTTGTTGGGCAATTAAAGACCTTAGTTGACTTGATCGAGCGTTTTTTGGTTTACCAACAAGTTATGAATGAAAACCTTGTTTACCAACGTATGCTGGTCAAAAGCCTTAAGGAGCGGAAGAACAATGACTTGTTTTTAAAGGCGGCTACTGATTTTCGTACTAGTCTCAATAAAAGCCAGCTGACAATCATGGTAGCTGCCGACAAATGGTGGCTGGAACACCAGTGTTACTACCACAAGTATACCGATCACTCTACAGCCCAAAGCATTTTTGACCGCAATATCGCCGCCTTTGACACTTTCAATCAAGTTACTTTCCTCAGAAATTACCTGGAAATGCTCAATCGCAATGTGCCAAATGAGCCGCTAATTGCACAATTTGATCTTGCCTTTGAACACATTTTGACCACACAGGCTAAATTTCCCACCTTGATCGAATTGTACATTACCCTGATCAAGATTTTGAAATGCACAGATGAAATACCTTCTCCTGATTATTTCAATTTAAAAAAAATCTTTTTCAATGGGCAATATGAACTGGCCAAAGTGGATCAGCTGATTTTAGCCAAAACCTGCGGCAATTACCTCTATCTCGTTTATACTCAACTGGGTAGCCCTTGGCTAGATGAAGTTTTTGAATGGTACGAATACATTAGCCAGAAAGGGCTCTATGCCCTTGATGGAACAATCTCGGAGGATGAATACCTGAATTTTTATTTGATTGCTCTCGCCTTGGGGAAAAAGAAAGAACTAAGCTTCTTTCAAGAAACGTACACCAAAATGCTGGATCAAAAAGTCAGAGACCAGGTATTGAGCTTGTGCCTCACCTCAGCTTTGCAAAAAGAGAATAAAACGGTGGAAGCCTTAGCGTTGCTGAATAGTGCGTTTCCTTTGAATTCCAAAAAAAGCCTTAAATACGATTTACGTGCCAAGGAATTGAGGGTCATGCTCAGTTATGAAATTATGGTAATCCGACAAAAAGACGGAGATACAGTTGATGAACTGGAACGAAACATTGACAACCTAAAGAAATTTTGTCATCGATTGATAGAAAGCAATCGCTTGAGTGCAGAAAGAGCTGCTCAACACCTAAATTTTCGACTTGTGGCCTCCAAGTTTTTTTTGTTGCAAAGCAAATCAAATAAAGAGGAGCAAAAAGCCATTTTACAGGATGTTCAAAAATTGATTGACAACAATGCTCCATTGTCTTATCGTTCCTGGATTCTTAAACAATTGTCCCTGTTGGGGTAAATGCTGACCACTCACAGCTCACTACTCCCCCCTTCCTCAAACCACACCGGGTCCTGTACCTCCGGATCACCATTGTAATTCACGGTGATCTCCTCCCCTACTTCAATGTCCCGAATGCTCCAAATTTCAATTATGGCATTGTCCGGGTCGCACCAATACCGGGCATTGGATTGCCGGGAATGGTTGTACAAGGAGCCAAACCCCAGTGCGATCGCACATTCGTCGTCATTTTCACCCCACAAAAAATAATAATCGTGCAGGAAAGTTTTGTGGATAACCGGCAAGTCTTCCTTAGGACAAGCAATAACCGGACAAATTTCAATCAGGGAATCAGCCTGGATTTCTTCCGTGGAAAAAACCCCACGTCCCCCCAATTCACTGGGTCCGAAATAGATAGAAGGAATGCGTTGCATAGTTATTTTGAGTGATGAGTGATGAGTGATAAATGAAGAGTGATGAATTGGTTTCAAAGATGAAAGTCAAATTCATCACTCATCATTCATCATTTATCACTCCTTTATCTTCTTTGCGTAACAAAAACCCAGGTCTCCCTTTTACTTCTTCATAAATCCGCCAAATGTATTCGGCTACGATGCCCAAACAAAAGAGCACGAGTCCATTAAAAAAAGCGACCAGGGTAATGATGGTAGTCCATCCAGGGATGGCAAAACCAAACAATTGGCTTTCGGCAAAAAAGCGGGCATAGACCAGCAAGGGGATAGCCAAAAGACAGAGAAGAGAAATCCCCAGCCCAAGATAGGTAATCGCTCGAATGGGAAAAGCCGAGGAGGAGAAAAAAGTATCCATTGCCAGGCGTACCTTTTTTTGCCAGGTCCAGCGCGATTTACCCGGGCGCGAGGGGCGGTCGTAAGGCACAAAAACCGGGTCAAAACCCAATCGCAGTACCTCAACCACCGAAGAAGTATGGATGGGGTGGATGCGGGTATTCATAAT
>JAAFHQ010000043.1 GCA_013298445.1 Chitinophagales bacterium
GGAAGGAGGAGGGCGTTTTGCTTTTTTGAGTAGTGTGTTGGTGAATCGGGTACCGGAGGTTTTGTCGAAGTTGCCGTGAGAGGGTTTTCTCAGGAATACCACAATTTTTTGCATAAAAACCAAAGCGACATTTTATTAGCACAAAGGAAAAATTAAGAGGACACAGAGGACACAGAGTTAGACATTGACGAGGCTTCACTTTGTGTCCTCTGAGTTCTCATTTTTTTCCTCTGTGCTAATAAAATGTCGCTTTGGTAATCTTCCTGAAAACTTGGAAGGTGAACTGTTTGCCGCAAAATCAAAACATGTTCTTTTCGTGTATCCAAGCATAGTTGTACTTTTGCCCTGGAACGTACAGCTATGCTTTTATCCATTTCCTATCCTGACCGCAACCTTCGTCTGATTGCCATTCCATTGTGGGGATTCTTGTACCGCAACATTGGTGAGGTCGCCTCCTTTGGCCAATTGTTGAAGGACCCACAGTACTATGTGGATTTGGGCGTAGCCATTTTGGTCACCTTTTTGATCTGGGAGCTCAACCGTTTTTTTATCCTTCGTTTTGACAAAAAATATTCCTGGGTAGATCAGGCTTTTCCCCGCGCATTGATCCAGGGCGCCACCTGTTTTGGCCTTTCTAGTTTGATCGTATTGATGGTTACTTTTGTGTACAACACCTACCTAGCGCAGCGGCATCCCCTGTTCAACATCGAGATCGTTTTTATGACGGATATCCCGATGGCTTGTATGTTTTTGTTGGTAATGCATTTGTTGTACACTGGGATGTGGCTGCGGGGTTATCATCAGCGAGTGGTGGAGGGGTTACAGGAGCGGATCAGCAGTTTGGAAAACGCTACTGCACTCAATGCCAATTTTTCAGGCGGGCGTTCTTTGCGCAGTTTATTGGTCAATCAGGGCAAAGCCCAGGTGCCTTTGAACCTGGAGGAAATTGCCTACCTCAGTGTGGCGGGAGATTTATGCGTGATCCGCAACCTGCAAGGGCAATCCTTCACCATTGATCAAACTTTAGAGCAGCTGGAAGAAAGTTTGCCAGGCAGCGAGTTTTTCCGACTCAACCGGCAAATCATTGCCCATCGACAAGCGATTCGCAAGGTGGAAACGGAAGGTTCGGGGCGTTTGCTTTTGCAGTTGAATCCGGCTTTTTCGGAGGAGGTGAGTGTGAGTAGAAAAAAAGCAAACACCTTTAAGGACTGGATGATCGGCCAACCAGGATAACAGTTTACCTGATAATTGCAGGCTATTTGAATCGTTTTTTTGACAGCCAAAAGTATTTTACCCATCCATCAATTTTCCACCGACGACCAACAACCTTTCCCCGTCGCTAGACGACATTTTTCCCTTTCAACCCGTACTCGGTCGCAATTGTTTAAACTTCAAGTAACTGACCCAATAAAGTTTCGTATTTTTCCGGCTTAGAGCTGGTTTACACGAGCTCTTACACTTAAAGTCCATTTTGCACGTGAACAATATTTGTTCGATTTTACTAACCTGCAATTTTTATGAAGTACATTTCTTCCCTGCTCTGTCTAGTTCTTGTCAGTATTGTATTGACTTCCTGTGGTGGAAAAAAAGCTGAAACTGCTATGGCCGGTGGGCCCGGCGGAAAACCAGGTGGCCCGGGCGGCCCAGGCGGCCCTCCACCTCCCACTCCTGTCGATTACATGATCGTCAACGCGCAAGTACTGGAAAACACGCTGTTCACTACGGGTAACCTTGTCCCCAACGAACAAGTCGATATTCGCCCCGAACGTTCCGGGCGGATGACCAAGTTGCTCTTCAAAGAAGGCGCATTGGTACAAAAAGGTACCCTTCTGGCTGAACTGGATCGTGAGGAGCTGGAGGCGCAATACGCCAAACTTAAAGTCAGTGAAGCTTACAACGAGCGGGAGCTCAAACGCGCCAAAGACCTTTTGGCCATCGACGGGATTTCCCAGGAGGATTATGACCGGATTGGTCTCACCCTGGATCAAACCCGGGCCGATATGCGCATCACTCAGGTTGCGTTGGACAAAACCCGCATTCGGGCGCCATTTAGTGGGAAATTGGGTTTGCGTCAATTGAGCGAAGGTGCTTATGTATCTCCCAACGACATCCTGGTAGGTTTGCAACAAACCAACCCCATCAAACTGGAATTTGAAGTTCCCGAACGTTTTTCCCGTGACCTGAAACCGGGTCAACGCATTTTCTTCAAAGTGGAAGGACTCAATGAAAACTTCAGGGCAGACATTTATGCCTTGAGCAATGAAGTAAATGCTAATTCCCGTACGCTCACCGCTCGGGCACGTTGTGCGAACCCCAATGGCACTTTGAAGCCGGGTAACTTCGCCAAAGTACAAGTCATCACCAGCCAGAACAAGGCAGCAGTATTGGTGCCTACCGATGCGGTTATTCCCATTTTGAATGGCCAACAGGTGTTGGTGATCAAAGGGGGTAAAGTGAAAATGCAGACCGTTTTGGCGGGGCAGCGTCTGGAATCTGCTATTGCTATTTTGGACGGCCTGGCACCTGGCGATACCGTGATTCTTTCGGGCTTATTGGCACTAAAAGAAGGTATGCCCGTGATTCCAACCAAATTGCTTGAATCTCCAAATACGAATGGCCTATGAATATGTCTTCTTTGAGCATCGACCGGCCGGTAATGGCTACGGTGATCTCCATAGTGATTGTTCTTTTTGGGTACATTGGTTTTCGTTCATTGGGTTTACGGGAGTATCCCAGTGTGGACCCTCCCGTGGTGTCGGTGCAGACCAACTATACGGGGGCCGCAGCGGACGTAATTGAATCCCAAATTACTGAGCCACTGGAAGAAAGTATCAACGGGATTGCGGGGATTCGCTCGCTGTCCAGTACCTGTTCGGATGGCCGAAGCAGCATTCGAGTAGAGTTTGAACTGGGTATCGACCTGGAAGCCGCTGCCAACGATGTACGAGAGAAAGTATCCCAGGCGCAGCGTAACTTACCGCTGGATGCAGACCCTCCCGTTGTTTCCAAATCTGATGCCAACTCTAACCCCATCATGTCCATCACGGTCCAAAGCAATCGCCGGAACCTGATGCAGTTGAGCGAGTTCGCCAACAACGTGATGAAAGAGCGCATCCAAACCATTCCTGGAATCTCCAATATTCGGATTTGGGGGGAAAAGCGGTATGCGATTCGCATAAAAATGGACCCAACACTGCTATCCGCATACAAGCTCACGCCGGTAGATGTGCGCGATGCCTTGCGGACGCAGAACATTGAGTTGCCATCTGGTCGGGTGGAAGGTTACCGTACTGAGTTGACACTGCGTACCGAAGGGAAACTTTCTACTCCAGAAGAATTTTCAAATATTGTTCTACGCGATAACGGATCGGGTACAATCTTGTTGAGTGATGTAGCTACCGTGGATCTGGAGCCGCAAAACAAAAGGTCTATCCTCCGGGGCAACAACATGATTCCCATGGTAGGGGTGGCCATTACGCCGCTGCCGGGAGCCAACTACATCGATATTGCTGACCGGGTGTACGATAGGGTCGCTGAAATCAAAAAGAACATCCCTGAAGACATCACCCTGGACTATGCCTTTGATGGAACGATCACTATCCGCAAAGCCATCAAAGAAGTAGAAGAAACCCTGATGCTGGCTTTTGGTCTGGTTGTTTTGGTGATCTTTTTGTTCCTGCGCAACTGGCGGACTACCCTGATTCCGGTTATCGCCATTCCAATTTCTTTGATTGGTGCGTTCTTCATCATGTATGTGTTTAATTTCTCCATCAATATCCTGACCCTCCTGGGGATTGTACTGGCAACGGGGTTGGTGGTGGATGATGCCATTGTGGTGATGGAAAACATCTTCCGGCGGATTGAAGAGGGGCAAAAACCTTATGAAGCAGCCCACGAAGGTTCCAAAGAAATTTACTTCGCCATCATTTCTACTTCGATCACCTTGATCATTGTATTCTTGCCCATTGTGTTTCTACAGGGTTTGACGGGGCGTTTGTTCCGTGAGTTTGGGATCACGGTGGCAGGATCCATCCTGATTTCAATGATCGTATCGCTCACCTTGACGCCGATGATGAGTGCCCGTTTTTTGAAACCACAAAAACATGGGTACATCTACAACCTGACTGAAGGTTTTTTCAGTGGGATGACGAATTTGTACAACCGTACCTTAAAAAGCTTTATGCGCATAAGGGGAGTTGCCTGGCTCGTCACCATTCTGGCTGGTTTTGGCATCTATACCTTGATGCAAAAGATTCCTACCGAGTTGGCACCAATGGAGGATAAGAGCAGCTTGCGGGTACAAATGACTGCACCTGAAGGTACTTCTTTTGAGATCATGGACCGTTACGTACTGGAAGTGCTCAAAATGGTGGATACCCTGCCGGAGAAGCGGGCGGTTATCGCGGTAACTGCTCCTGGTTTTAGTGGTGCCGGAGCGGTGAACTCTGGGTTTGTCAACATTATCCTCAAGCAACCCGAAGAACGTACCCGCACTCAGGATGAATTGGCCAAATCCCTGTTTCCCAAAATTGCTCAGTTGAACTACGCTCGTTCCATCATTACGCAGGAACAGACTATTGCTACGGATCGCCGGGCAGGTGGTTTGCCAGTGCAGTTTGTTGTTCAAGCGCCGAATTTTGATGACTTGAAGGAAAAAATGCCGCTTTTTATGGAAGAAGCAGCCAAACAACCTGAATTTGCGATAACCGACCTGGACTTAAAATTCAACAAACCCGAACTACGCCTGGAAATTGACCGCGAACGCGCGCGTAAATTGCAACTCAATGTACGGGATGTAGCGGAAACGCTCCAACTGTACTACTCTGGTCAGCGTTATGGCTATTTCATCAAAGACAGCAAGCAATACGAGGTTATTGGTGAAGCGGACCGCATTTATCGGGACGATCCTCGTGACCTGTCCTCCTTATATGTTCGGAACAAGCCAGGGGAATTGATCCCGATCAGCAACGTTGTTCGGATCATTGAACAATCCAGCCCACCTCAACTCTATCGGTTTGACCGCTATCTGTCGGCTACGGTATCTGCGGGTTTGAACCCTGGATTCACGATTGGCCAGGGCATCGAAGCCATGGAAAGAGTTAAGGCAAAAGTCCTGGATGAGTCTTTCCAAACCGCTTTGACAGGTACCTCCAAGGACTTTAAAGAAAGTTCAGGGGGGATCATGTTTGCCTTCTTATTGGCTTTGGGATTGGTTTACCTTACCCTTGCTGCCCAATTTGAAAGTTTCTTTGACCCCTTGATCATCATGGTTACGGTGCCCCTGGCGCTGGTTGGGGCTTTGTTGACGCTGTGGTGGTTCAACCATACGCTCAATATTTTTAGCGAAATTGGAATCATCGTTTTGATCGGTATTGTAACCAAAAATGGGATTTTGATCGTAGAATTTGCCAATCAAAAGATGGAGGAAGGTATGAATGCCTATGAGGCCGCTGTTGAGTCGGCGACCCTGCGTTTGCGCCCCATCCTGATGACCAGTATTGCTACCATCCTGGGGGTTGTACCGATTGCACTGGCCTTGGGCGCTGCTTCAACAAGCCGCATCCCGATGGGCGTTGCAATCATCGGTGGCCTGAGTTTCTCTTTGATCCTCACCCTCTACGTGATTCCAGCCATTTACACCTTTTTCAACCGACAAAAAGTAGTGAAGCATGAAGCGATCGCAGTTGCTGAATAATATTATCTGTTTATCACTAATCCTGTTTACTATTTCATTCTCTTACGCGCAGCCTTCAATGCTGCGCGTAGAGGATGCTGTAAAAGTTGGGTTGGAGAAAAATTTCAACATCCAGATCCTGCGCCAGCAAGAGCAAATTGCCATCAACAACAATACGCCAGCTCGGGCAGGAATGACCCCAACGGTAAACACTACGGGAACCGTTTCCTATGCCATCAACAATACCCAGCAAAATTTCTTCAATGGAGAATCAAGAGGGGCGCCCAATGCAGGTACTTTTAATACCCGGTTGGCGGTAGAAGCGCTGTGGACCCTTTACGATGGCTGGCGCATGTACGCTGCCCGTGATCGCTTAACTGCGTTTGAGCAGCAGAGTCGAGCACTCACAACGGCCCAAATGCAGGCATTGGCGGCAAACATCACGCTGTCCTATTACAACATCGTTCAGTTGGAGCGCACTACTGACAACCTGCGCTATGCGGTACGCCTGGATCGCGACTTGCTCAATTTGGTGCAGGCTAAAAAGACCATTGGTAGTGCTACCGGATTGGAATTGTTGCAGTCCCGCTCGCGATTGACGGCAGATAGTGCCCGCCTGGTGCAGCAGGAAGCCGATATCAGAAGGCTTTACATGTCCTTCAATCAATTGTTGAATCGTCCCGTTGATGAACAGTTTCGGGTGGATACTACCCTTGCTTCTCAATTGGTGATCAGTGTTGATGAGTTGGTGCAAAATGCCAAACAGACGCACCCGGACATCATCCTGAGCAAGCTGGATCAACAGATTGCTTCCTTGAATACCCGGGAAATCAAAGGCACCTTCAAACCCGAACTTGATCTGACTGCCAACCTGAACTATTCCTATCAGCGCAACGCAGTAGGTTTGATTCTTTCCAACCGCAACCTCGGTCCGGTGGTGGGTCTTACTGCTCGTTACCCGATCTACGATGGTCATTTGCGCAAACAGAATTTGGCCAACGCCAAAATCGCAGAAGAGAATGTCAAATTGCGGCAGGATGAAATTTTGTATACGCTCGAAGCACAAATCCGGACCCGTTACGCCGATTACCAATCACTCAAACAATTGCGCGACCTGGAAGACGCCAACCTGCGGGTAACCGTGGATCAGGCCAACCTCGCGCGTGAATTATACCGCTTGGGGAAAATCACCAATTTTGAGGTGCGGGAATCGACCCTTTTGGAGGTTCAAGCACGGGATAGAGCCATTCAAGCTGGTTTCCGGCTCAAACAAGCGGAGATTGAACTGCTGGATTTGGCGGGGATGAAAATGTTTCAGTAAAGTTGAGGGAGGTTGAGTAGGTTGAGGAAGGTTTAGGCTACCGCGAGTGACTTAGACAAAAACGCTGTCAAAATCGCTCGCGGTAGCCTCAACTTCTAAACTCCTCAACTTCTAAACAAAAAAGGCGCTCGGAGATCATCTCCCAGCGCCTTTTCCTATTTTATAAAAATCCGTAAACAAGTTCTTACGCCCGCTCCCGATAGTTTTCTTCGTACAGTTTTTGCAATTTTTTACGGGCGAAGAAAATACGGCTTTTGATGGTACCCAGGGGTGAGCCCAGTTCTTCCGCAATTTCCTCGTACTTAAACCCATCGTAAGCCATCAAAAAAGGCTCGCGAAAATCGGTGGGCAAAGTGTCAACCAGGCGCATCAGCTCTCCAAAAGACACATCGTGTTCGCCATCATTCGCCACTTTTTCTTCCCCGGAATTGAGGTAGAAATTGTTGGGGGTCTGATCTACGATCATGTTGCGGCGTACTTTCTTGCGGTAATTGTTGATGAAAATATTCCGCATAATGGTCACAGCCCAGGCCTTGAAGTTGGTGCCTTGGTTATATTTGTCCGCATTGGTGATGATCCTTACCGCAGTGTCTTGATAAAGGTCGTCAGCGTCGTTGTAGTTACCGGTCAGTTTGAGTGAAAAGGCGCGCAATGAATTGCTCACCTTGTCAAGTTGCTCGTAGATCGGATTTTGAATCGCGTAAAGCATGGTCCGGTGATTTATTTGGGTTACAGTATTGTAATAAATTTTTACAAAAATAAAGAATGTCGGTGATTTGTGCAATTATTTTTACCTATTTAGATTCATTTTTAATAAAAAAAGTCGCAACGCGACAGTTTTTTCCAAAAATAAGGAATTTTGTTAAAAAAATTAACACCCATAAAACAATGAGCGCTTAAATTTGTATTCAAGTTATAAGATTTGAACCACTAATTGAAGAAGACGAATGGAATGGATTCGTCGTTCAAATGCTCAGTTTATTACGGAGGACTTTTTATTTTTTCTTTCGCCTTTATTTTGGATGATTAATTTGGATGGAATGGAACCAATGGTTGATTTTACTTATTTGGACAAAAACATTCGTTTTTTGCGCAAGCAGATGAACTTGAGTCAAGAAGAACTTGCGTCAAAGATCGGATTAAACCGAGGCAACATTGCTTCGTACGAAAATGGCACCGCCGAACCAAAAGTGTGTAACCTACTGAGGATATCCCGCTTGTTTGGTGTCTCCATTTGTGATTTGGCACAACGGGATTTAAGTGGTGATGAGGTGCCTTGTTCAAATGGCAATGGCCACGAGAAGAAAGTCCAGCTAGCTGAGCCACAAAATCCCGAAGTGTTGAACATCATCCACGGCAATGCACAGCGCAAATTGCAGATGATGGAAGGGCTTGTAACCTGCAGCCGCTTGAAGCTCGAACAGGTTCACACCCAAATCCCCCCTGAGCTACAATTGATCATCGTCAACTTTGAAGAATTGTACCGCACCGCCCGTTCCCTCATGGATGAACACCTTTCACTGCTGAAAAGCCTCAATTGCAAAGATGCTTCTACAAACGAGTGATCTTTAACAGATTAATAGTTGCACTGGATGGGTATTAGGGATATATTGCAGCGTTTTTAGTTGTAATAATCCCATAGTCCCATGAAAAAATTCTCCCTACTCAAGGGCTTGCTGTTGGTATTGAGCCTATTCACAGCAAGCCAAAAGTTGCACGCAGTGCAATTTGCTCGCTTATCCCTAGCGGAAGCCAAAGCTAGAGCAGCCCAACTACAACGTCCATTGTTGATTCATTTTGCCGCCAATTGGTGCCTGCCCTGCCAGTGGATGGACCAAAACACCTTTGCCGATCCTGAAGTGTCCACCTACCTGAGCCAGCAATATTTGGCGGTAAAAATCGACGTGGATGAAGTACAAGGTTACGCCGATAAGGAAGCTTGCGGGGTAAAGTACCTGCCTTCTTTGCTGATTTTTAATGCATCAGGGATAGTGGTTTCCCGCTATGAAGAAACGCTCGATGCAGCACAAATGCTGGAGGTGTTGCGCAAATACGATACGCCCGCCAACCGCATCGCTCCACGGACCGCTTATGCTGTGCCGGTGGTAAAACTGAATACTTCCAACACAACTATTACCCAAATCGGACAGCATGAAGTGGCTACAATATCGGCGGAAGTGGATGATGATCCTGCTCATTTGGATGCTCAACGTCGACCAGTCACCTCAAGCTCATTAACCCCCGCAATGCCTACATCCCGCAAGATGGGCGTTCAAGTGGGGGTTTACAGCAGTTATGAAAATGTGATTCGGCAGGTTCAGTATTTTGAAAAAAAATTTTACAAAACGGTCCACATTTCGGCACAAACCAACAACGGACAAACCTATTATCACCTCATTGCCGGGCCATTTGAAACGCCAGCTCAAATGCAAACTTACCTCAGTGCCTTGCAAAAAGATGGACTTAAAGGCTTAATAGTCACTTTGTAATGTGTTAATTTGCTAATGTACTGATTTTGCTAATATGCTGATTTGCTGTGCTGTTTTTTGCAAAGCAAACCAATATATTAGCAAATCAGCGCATCGGCAAATCAGCAAATCAGCAAATTAGCTCATCAACACATCAAATATTTGTCATTCTGTTTCGTTTCTTTGTCGGAGTATTTAAGGAGTGTGTCCGGTTTTATGCTTCACGCTACCAATGATAAATGACACACTTTTAGTTCGTTCAGGACAAACAGAATGATGAGCAAAATGAGCAGATTTTTCGGCTATCTAATCGTATTTTTCTTGCCAGTAGTGGTGCTACAAGGGCAAAACATCAGCACCATCAAATTCGATCCACGGGGCAAAACCAGTCAATTGCGCCGTGCTTGCACCAACCAAGCTGGTACCGTGACAATTGGTGCCATTCAAGGGCAAAGCAATACTTCTGGAGGGGAAACAATTTACCTTTGTTTTGGGGACTCAATTCGGGTTACTCATAACGGGAATTTTGTGATCAACGACCCAAATTTTGCAACTCCATCCGGGATTGTTTATTTGGTGACCACTTGTGCCCCTTCTGCGGAGTTTACCGGGCCTGATACGACTGATATTTTGAAGCAGCCTTGCCTGTTTCCTGATGCAACCGTAACTGTAGGCACCTCGGTTATTCCCAAGGGATTGTTCTGGACAGTATCCGGACAACGCAATGGGAATATTACCTATCGCAATGACGGCCGCTTCATCCAAGCCTTTGGCAAGGGAAAACCTGTAGCCCTTTATTTCGCGCCGATTACGATTGATAATTTTGCAGGGGACAAATACGAAGCCAATGGTTGTGTCAACCTCAACCCAGATGCAGTTTACCGCATTGCTTTCCTAAAGCCCATTGATACAGCAAGAGTTAGAACAAAAGTTGACAATGCAGGCTGTACGGGTTCTTTTATTGTAGGAGGGGGTGTGCCCGAGTTTGATGCCAATGAAAGATTCACCATCAGCATCGTCAAGGAAAATGACCCATCGGTGACTGGTGTAGCAAAAGCTTCCAGTACCAATAACAATACTGCTCGCCATTTGGATTCGGTTGCTTTTTTTGTACCTGAACCTGGACGCTACATCATAACCATCACTGATGGCCGAAATTGCAATAAGTCATTTGCAGTAAATATGGCAGGTTGTCAATCGGTTGGCTTTCAGCTTCCTTATCTAAATGCCAAAACAGGTGATGAAATTTGTGTAGATCTAAAAACGACCAACTTCAATAAAGTAGGGCTGTTTGAAATGAATATCCGTTGGGATACAGCCGTGTTGCAGTTTGTACGCACCCAGAACTTCAACCCGGCTTTGGGTGGCTTTGGCGCTGGTAGTATCGGTCAAACTTCGGATAAACTAGGTTTGGCCTTGTCTTGGTCGGACAACACACTGAAAGGGATAAGCCTTGCCGATAGTTCTACCTTGGTTACTTTTTGCTTCAAAGTTAAAGGCCCTCTGGGCTCAACAAGCCCGCTTCGTTTTGTAGGGTCGCGGGACCCATCTGAAACAGTGGGCACCCCAGATCCAGCAAAACTGGGGTATGTGTTCCGGGATGGGCAGGTGAATGTGACCGATGATGTGTTGTTTACGAGTGTTCGAACTTCCGGATTGAATTGTAAAGGGGACACCGATGGGGTGATCGAAGTGATTGTAGATAAAGGAAGAGCACCATATCTGGTTAGACTTGCGCGAACACTCCCTTTGCCTGGTCAGAGTTTTGCGGATGAAACCATCGCCATTGCTGGAGGAAGTGTCAGGTTTGGGGATTTACCCGTAGGTACTTATACTATTTTCATTCAAGATAGCAGCCCTGGCACACCAAATACCAAAAGGGACACGGTAGTTTTTATTGCGCCGGATGATTTTGCAGTACGTTTAGAGGGAGCTAAAGATTTGTCTTGTCACGATTCGCAGGATGGATCTCTACAGGCTGTAGTCGTGATTAATGCCATTCCTTTGACCAAGCCAGATTCAACTTATAAGTTTCAATGGAATATTCCCGGTGAAAAAACACCTTTGGTTGACTCCTTGCGGGCGGGTAATTACTCTGTAACTGTTACAAATGCAAAAGGATGTACTTCCGTATCTTCAACTGCGCTGACTGCCCCAACTGAAATCAGGCCTACTCCAGTGATCACTCAAAACACCTGTTCGGGTGTGGCCAATGGCCGGATTCAATTGAGTGTGAGTGGCGGTCTGCCATTTAGTGGTGGCAGATATTTCTATAAATGGCCCAACCAAGCTGGGGATACTCTTACTACCTCCACAATTTCCAACCTGGCAGAAGGCAATTATACAGTGACGATCACGGATAGTAAACAATGTGTCAAACAGTTTAGCTTCCCGGTAGCGCCTTTTAAAGTATTGGAAATTGATACTGCTGTTACGGATGTGACCTGTTTTGGGCTGTCTAATGGTGAGATTACCGTTACTGGACCTGGGACAATCAGTCAAGTGGTCAAGATCTTACAAATTTGCCCGCTGGGCGTTACATCGTCACGGTAACTGGTAGCGATTTTTGTAGCTCGGTGGACACCGCCCAGGTCATTGCTCCAACTCCGATTAGTGTTGACAGCATTACGACTGTGGCACCCCGTTGCCCAGGAGATGCCAATGGCTCTTTGACAGTGAATGTCAGTGGAGGTACAGCACCCTATAAATTTTTGTGGAAGGATCAGGGACGGGATACTTCCCGCTTCCAATTGCGCCCGGCTTTGAAGGCGGGTATTTATGATGTGAGTGTATTCGACGCCAGTGGCTGCCCATCTGTAACGGGCTCGGCGACTTTGCAAGACCCACCCCGCATCGTCATTACCTTTACAGATAGCACCGGGGTAGCCTGTTTTGAAGGCAGTAAAGATGGACGAGCTACCGCAACTGCACGATTTAGCAATGGGGTTGCGGGCTTGTTTGAATTCACCTGGCAAGGCAGTCAGGAAACCTTTGCCGGAGTAGCCAGTTCAAGCGCAACCATGTTGTCGGCGGGTATGAATGTGTTAGTGGTAGTGGATTCCAATTCCTGCGCAGCTGCTGATTCAGTGCTGATCACCAGCCCACCGGAAATCAAAATTTTGGCCGTGGTAGAAGCAGTGACTTGTTTTGGCCAGGCTAATGGAAAAGTAAAACTCACCCCTGGAGGCGGAACCCCACCCTTTAGCATTGCCTGGCAAGGTATTGGGTCTACTCAGGATAGTTTGAGCAATTTGCAGGCGGGCACTTACACGGCAGTCATTACGGATAGCCGCAATTGCCCCAAAACGCAGGAGATCGAAATTAAAGAACCTGCTGAACTAAAAGTGGAAGTAGATCAATCCTTCTCACGGGCCTCCAGTTGTAGCAATACCAATGACGGTCGCTTTGGGATAGTTGTCAATACCAACGAGGGTATTAACCCCTTGCCTGAAGATGCCTTTACCTGGTCAGGAGGTATATCACGCCCCAATTCTCCCTTTGCAGAGAACCTGGCACCTGGGACTTACTCTGTGACGGTGACCGACACTAAAAATTGTACGGATTCGACTAGTTATACCGTGGTGTCGCCACCACCAGTAATTGGTCTACTTAACCCTGTGACGGAACCTCGCTGTTTTGGTGATGCCACAACACTTACTGTAGATACAGCTTACGGGGGCAATGGGGTTGACCTGACTGATTTCACCTTTACAGTAGACAACAATGGCATCAGCTTCCCGCTGAACCAGGCTGCGAACATCTTTGCCGGACAACATGTCATAGCGATTGAAGATCAATTGGGCTGTCAATACATCGATACCATTGTAGTGAACCAACCGGAGCAATTGAGCGTATCCTTCAATCCAAACCAGGTAACCGTAGAATTGGGCGATAGTTTACAACTTACTCCAATTGTGACCAGCACCAAACCCATTACAGGCTATGAATGGCTACCAGTCAAAGGGCTTTCTGACAACAAAATCGAAAGTCCTTACGTGCTCACGGCTACCCGTACGGAACGCGACATGCGTGACGACACGGAATTCATCCTGACCGTAACGGATACGAGTGGATGTAAAGCTGAAGGAACCATCTTTGTGGAACTTGATCGCAACCGTAATTTCTACATTCCCAATGCATTCTCTCCGAACGGAGATGGACGCAACGACGAATTCCGGGTGTTTGGCTGTAAAGGTGTAAAAACCATCAACTACGCACGGATGTTTGATCGTTGGGGCAATCAGATTTTGGAAGCCAAAGGTATTGTGCCGGATTGTGCAGGCGGAACCATCGTTTGGGACGGTTTATTGTCCTCCAAACTGGCCAATCAAGGCGTCTACGTATACATTATTGAAGTGGAATTCCTCGACGATGTGAAGTTGTTGTATCGTGGGGATGTGGGCTTGATTCGGTAAATTAACAAAAATGGTTCCAGGTTTCCTGGAACCATTTTTGTTACCGCAATATCATCAAACTGCCCGTTGCCAATTTTTCCTCGCCTTTGCAACGGTAGCGAATTTTATACAACATTACGCCAGGGTTAACTTCTTTTCCCTGAAACTTTCCATCCCAACGGGAAAAAGGATCGGCGGAGCCAAACACGCGGCTTCCCCAACGGTCAAAAATTTCAAAGGCTAGCAATTCCTGAATGACGAAAGGATTGCTGATGCCAAAAGTTTCATTCAAACCATCTCCATTGGGTGTAAATGCTTTTGGCAATAATACCTGCCCACAATCCAGCGTGTTGGGATCAATCACCGTAATTCTGATCGAATCAGTAGCCGTACAAGATCCACTGTCATCCGACATATCGACGGTGTAAAAATGGATGCCCGGGCTCAAAGGCTGAATGACTGGTTCTTTTACAAAAGGGGAAATCACATCGAGCGTGGGCGACCAGTTGAAAATATAATTACAGGTAGGCCCTATTTTGATTTTCACTGCACCACCGACAAAAATACTGGTATCACGAGTTACGATGTTATCCGGTTCTACGGTGTACAGGGATTTGATTTCGTTGTCGTTTAAGGAGCGGTTGTACAGCCGTACCTCGTCCAGGTAACCTTCAAAAGGAGCCTGATTCGCTACTGGTGTGCAAGGCGAATTGCCCATAATGAATTTTCCGTCGTTGGATAAATTGATGCGCCCTTGCGTGTTCAATTCCTGAATTTTGACGCCATTGATGTACAATTTGACTTTGTTGGCTTCCCGGATTACAGCCACGTGGTGCCAACATTTTCCTGCGGGAACTTCACCAATCAAATTGACCGTTTTGGCACCCTCTCCTAAAAAGACATTCAGGGTCCGGGTGAAAGGTCGAAAACGGATGTAAAAAAGATTGCCATCGGTTTTACAATTGCTGGTGAGCTTGTGTACCAGGTATTGAATGCCGTTGGAATTGGTTGATTTAAAATAAAAACTCAGGCTGAAATCTTCGGTAGTAAACTCGTCGTTGGCTGGGCCCATCACCACCGCATTTCCGTTGGCTCCCGAAAATTCCAGGGCTTTCCCCTCAACGCCACAATCATACGTACGGTTGAGCGCAGGTTGAAATGCATTGGCGGTATTCCCAGCAGCATCAGCATTGCTGTTTTCAAATGGATAAAATGCCACCAAGCCTGCTTTGGGTTGGGCATACATCGAAAGCGAACAAAAGAGACAGAATAAAAATGCAGCTATTCTCATGGTATTTTTGGAATTGGCAAAATAATGGCTGATCGCTGCGCATCCGCAGCAGATCGGGTTCCAGTAAAAAACGAAGGAAGGGAAGGCTTATTTTAAGCAATCCTTATTTGAAGAAACCATCCAGTCCAGGAGGCATCATGTCTTTGAGCAATTGCTGGGTTTCGTCGGCCTCTTTTTCCAGAGCACTATTTAGCGCGCGGTTGATGGCAACCAGGAGCAAGTCTTCCAGCTCCTCTGCTTCAGCATTTTTTAAAAAAGCGGGGTCAATGCTGATGTTGGTGATTTCGCGGTTGGCGTTGGCACTGATTTTGACGGCACCATCACCCGCCTCACTTTCTACAATGAATTCAGCCAGTTTTTCGCGCATGGCCTTTTGTTGGGCCTCCATATCGCCAAACATGTTTTCAAGTCCAAACATGGTACGGTTTTTTTGTCGGTAAAATATGTGCGAAGATATAACAGAACGTACAGGAAACGACAGTATTTTATACATTTGTGC
>JAAFHQ010000430.1 GCA_013298445.1 Chitinophagales bacterium
CACGATTTGTTTGTGGAGGTTAACCGTTTCCAGCATTTTTTTGGAATAAATACCCCAACGGATCAACTCGTATTTGCGGATCATCTCCCCACCAAATTCCCAGGCTCTTTCGTCAACGATGGCGTTGAAAAACTCTTCTTTTGTAGCTGATCGGGAATCAGTGTAAGCGTCCACTTTTTCTGCCCAACGGTTGGAAGTGAAGGCTCTTTGGCGAACCCTTTTAAAGGCTTCTTTGGCCGCAGCAGTAGGCCCGTTCAGTTCGTTTTCTGCTTCAGCATACATCAACAAGATGTCGGCATAACGCATCATTGGCCAGTTGATTCCGGTTCCCTTGGCAGAGTTTTGCCCTTGTGGTGTGGTCAGGAAATAGCGACTCCATTTGCCCTGTGCGATGTTGGTTGCACCAGCAAACTCCTCTTGAAACTTGGTATTTACCTGATACAATCCGCAGGTTACATCTCTCCGAATATCAGTTGTATCAAAAGAACAATAGTAACTGATCGGAACGGCCATGTAATTGTTACCAGAACCCAAAGCATGAGAAGCAGTGGCCCCGCCCTGAACTGTAATCCCGATGTTCCAACCCACATCACCATTGCCCAGTGCAAAAGGTACTTCAAAGAGGACGTCCGAATTTACGGTGGTAATAAACTTGCTTTGGTTCAGAAAAACCTGGCGATAATCTGTTGGTAGTGGACGATCTTTCAGCGAAATCAACTTGGCCGTGTAATCCTTGGCGATTTGATAATAGGTTTTGTAATCCCCATCTCTGGTCATGGTCATGTCTGGCTTGAGGTAGTAGCCTCCTCTTTGCAGGGCCAAGCGGGCAATCATGCCCAGGGTAAATTCCCGGTTGACTTGTTCTGTCCCATACTGGCATTGATCAGCCCAGAGCATTTTATCTTCGATGGCTTTCAGGTCATCGATCAATTGCGTCAAAATGACGTTGCGGTTCTCGCGAGGCAAGTAGAAATCAACCCCTGCTTTGGGGGCCTGACGGACGTTGGGCACATCGCCGAAATAGTAAATCAACATGCTGTACCAGTAAGCCCGCAGGGTATACACCTCCCCCAACATGTTGTACATCAAACGCTTGGTTTGTGCGTCTGGCGACTCCAGAGCACCGCTGCTTTCAATTCCTTCAATGGCAATGTTGGCATCACGGATGGAAGTATAAGCTGAATTCCAGAACTGACGGAGGTCACCATTGGTAGATAAGGCGTTCAGGTTCCAGATTTGGTAACGGTCACTGGAACTGGTCCAGCCACTCTGACGCTCGATGTCGGTATTGCCCGTCATGTTGTTGGACAAGCGAGACCTGAATCCATCGGTTCCAAACTGTACATAAGCGGCGTTTACCCCTTTGCGGGCATCGTCCACGTTTGAAAATACATAGTTACTGTCAAAGGTCGACAGCGAATCTGGCTCCAAAAAATCAGCACAAGAAGCCAGCGAAATAAGCAATGCAAAAATGAATATATTCCTTTTCATTTCATTCTACTTTTGTGGGTGATTAAAAGTTGACATTAACCCCGGCAGTGTAAGCTCTGCTTCGTGGGAAGGAAGAATAATCGACACCTGGAGTAAGTTGGTTGTAGCCACTGCGGCCTGTGCTCACCTCTGGGTCATAGCCACTGTACTTGGTCCAGAGTTTCAGGTTGCTGCCGGCGAGGTAAACGCGGACTTGTCCGATCTTCAGTTTTGAAGTCAAAGCCTTGGGAAGGGTATAGCCAATATTGAGGTTGTTCAAACGAATGAAAGAACCGTCTTCTACCGCCCAGGAGTGAATCACGGCCTGTGCCACACCATAACTGGCGTGTGACCAGATTTCCTTGTCAGCGTTCATTTGAGCCAGTTGATTCAGGTCGGTAACCACCTGGCCTGGAGTTCCCGTTACCGCACCATCAAAGTCAATGTAGGTAAACCGTTTGTCGGAACTCATGGTGCTCAAGAGGTTGCCATAAGTAACCCGTCTGAATTGGTTGTACTGGATTTTACCCGTGTTGTAGATGTCGTTGCCCAGCGACCAGTTGAAGAAAATGGCGGCATCAAAACCCTTGAAAACGCCACTCAGGCCAAATCCACCTTGTGCAACGGGCAGTGCATTTCCAATCACTTTACGGTCTTTACTGGTAATTTGTCCGTCGCCATCCAGGTCTTTCAATTTCAAAAAGCCAGGTCTGAGGCGGGTGTTGCCCACGGTTCCACCTGCGTTTGGAATACCTTCTTTCAAGGAGTAGGTGCCTGTTTTTGCGTCATAACCTGCAAAATCGGAGGTCTGGTAAAAACCATCGGTTACATAACCATAAATATCACCCACTTTGCCACCCACTACGATGTAATAATCGTCGCGGTCTTTCAAGTCGGTACTCGCCCAGTTGGATTGGAAGAAACGAGAGTTGGTTCCGTCGAGTGCATCAATTTTGGCTACGTTGTGGCCCACCGTGAAGTTGGCAGTCAGGACATAATCGCGGTGTTCCAAAACATTAACATTGAGTCCCAGTTCTACCCCTTTGTTGGAAGTACTACCGATGTTGTTCCATTGGGTGGTGAACCCGGTATTGGATGGAATGGCAGATTGCAACAACAAGTCTTTGGTGGTATTGTAATAGAAGTCGAGGCTACCTGTGATTCTTGATTTGTAAAAGCTGAAATCCAAACCAGCGTTGCGGTTGATGGTCGTTTCCCAAACCAGATTGGGGTTGTACAAAGTTGAGCCGGAAGGAGTATAGTAAGGATTGTCGAAGTTGCCAAAACCAGGCCCGCGCAGGGTAGAACCTACGAACAAAAGCTGGGTAGCTGTAGAGTTGATGCGGTCGTTACCCGTTTCGCCGTAGCTGAGACGGAGTTTCAGTTCAGAGACGGCATCAGAGTTTTTAAGAAAATCCTCCTCCGAAATCTTCCATCCCAAAGCAAAGGCCGGGAAAATACCCAGGCGGTTTTCCGCAGCAAATTTACTGGAAGCATCTGCTCTCACTGTAATCGTGGCCAGGTACTTGTTTTTGAAGCTGTAATCGAGGCGGCCAAAACCAGATACCCGGTTTTCATCGGTAAAAATTTGGGTCTCCAGGCGGTCGGTACGACCAAAGGTCATGTTGGCAAACAATTCTTCAGGCGTAATCGATAATCGGAAGTCTTCAGAGCGGATAAAGTCGGATTTGCCCCCATTGGAATACACCTCGTGCCCCAGCAAAATGTCAAAATTGTGCTCGGAAGCCAGGTTGAATTTGTAGTTGAGCGTATTCAGCCAGCGGTAAGAGTCAACAATGGAAGTCCCTTTTTCACCCAAGGGCAGGTTGCCCCCGTTGTTGAAGGATTCCCCGGTGAGTGGCCCGTAGAAGCGCAGGATTTCGTTGAATCCCTTGGAGGTAGTAATGGTCGACTTGATGTTCAAATTAGGCGTAATGTCGTATTTGAGCGAGCCGTTGAGGATGTATTCGTTGTTGGTTCTTCTGCGCCAGTCTTGTTCGGCCAGTTTTACCGGGCTAACCAGACTGGAGATGAAGGTGGCAAAATCGTCGTTGGGATCGAGTTCGTTCAGGTTCAAATCCAGTTCATCGGCCAAACCATTGACTGGGCGAGTTTGTACGGCATCCTTGACGTTCAACTGGGCATTACCAGAAGTACCTGCACCGTTGGTTACGGTATTGGTAAGGCGCGCAGTACCAGTGAAAGTCAACTTTTTGCCTAGCTCCTGATCAATTTTAAAGTTGATCACATTGCGGCGGTAATTGTTGTTGAGCAACAACCCTTCATCCTGGTTGTTCGAAAAACTCAGCGCCATTTTGGTGGTTTTAGTGCCACCGCTGATGCTGAGGTTGTGTGATTGTGAAGGCCGGGGCGCGCCAAAAAGCTCTTGCTGCCAATCGGTGGGTTTCTTTTGTTTGTACAGTTCCAAGTCGTCGTAAACTCCAAAAAAGCGTTCAAAGGAGTTTAAGGCTGCGGTGGAGGAAAGTTTGGCGTACTCGTAATTGGCCAATACAAATTCGTAGGGGTCAAGCACTTCGTATTTGCGGTCAAAAGGCAGTGTTTTGGACTGGTAGAAAGCATTGTAACTGATCGATACTTTACCTGCTTTTGGGGTTTTCGTGGTGATGACAACAACCCCGTTGGCGGCTTGTGCCCCGTAAATAGCAGTAGCAGCCGCATCTTTCAATACGTTGATGCTTTCAATATCGGAGGGTGCAATACCCCGGATTGAGCTGACAATGAACCCATCTACCACATACAATGGTGAGTTGTCCTGAGTGATGGAGCCCCCGCCGCGCACCCGTATCACCACATCGGCATCGGGCGAACCATCGGTGGCCGTGACGTTCACCCCAGGGAGGCGGCCCGCCATGGCTTGAGCAACATCAGCAACGGGAATTTTGGAGAGCTCCTTAGCCCCTAAGGAAGCTACCGAGCCGGTCATGTCGCTCTTTTTAATCGCTCCATAACCATAATTTACGATGACCACTTCATCCAGGACTGAAGCGTCTTCCAGCATTATTACATCGACGGTCGTTTTCCCTTCTACGGAAACTTGCTGGGTTTTAAAACCCGTAAAAGAGAATTCCAGAATGGCATTGTTTGGAACGGTAAGGGAATAGGTGCCGTCAACATTTGTGGCGGTACCATTGGATGTTCCTTGTTGGATGACGCTGGTGCCCGGTAACCCTGCACCAGAAGCGTCCGTTACTTTTCCTTTGACTACTATTTGTGCATTCAGAAAGCTGCAAAATAGCAGGAGAGAAAGGAATAATAGTCCTTGCTTTGTAGGCATTTTTGTAGAATTTAAATCTATACCAATGAAAATTTGTGAAATTTCGAGTGCAAAAATTAAGCTATGGTGTATGCTCAATACAGCATACCTCCGGCCGGGCTTCCAGAGAAGCCAAGCTCAGCAATAGCCTTTTTCCACATCAAAAACATAGAATGCCTGATCAAAAAATTGATCCGGTTTTGAAATAAATAAACTGTCAAATGGGCCTTGACAAAAAAAAAGAGTAGTGGTAGGCGGTTTTTCAGTACGATATTAGGTTTTTATATCCCTTCGTGTAACAAGAGTGGATTTTTTTTTTACGCAAACGTTATCGGGAACGTTCCCAGGATTGTTTTTAAATTTAGCGGGGATATATAGTCCCTAAATTTACCATATCCGGAAAACGACGATTCATATCTCTCAATTGAAACACCTGCTCTTCATTGATTATTTTTATGGTTTGAACTGCACTTAATAAAGCTTGCTGTCTTTCTACTTCATTTAGCATAAAAGAGTTATCCGCAATTTTTTTTTCCAAATCTGGATCGGAAGGATCAAGATCCAAATACTCTTGAATAAACATGTCCACAGTTGCAATAACTTGTTCTATAATTGCTTCCAGTTCTTGCAAGTCAAAATCACGCAACAAACGAAGCAGTGCATAACAGGCAATACAAAAATCAAAAGCATAAGCTGCAGCTCCTTCTTCTTCATCCAAGTCGGGAGTGAGTGCTTCGATTTGTTCCAAAAAACTGCTTAATGAAATTTTTTTAGTATCCGGGAAGGCTATGATGTATT
>JAAFHQ010000431.1 GCA_013298445.1 Chitinophagales bacterium
CTGAACAAAGCTACCTGGGACTTCTCTGGTTCACAAAATGGATCAAGTGCCCAAGGTACAGTGGGGCATGGCAAACATGGGGCCACTACTGCCAATACCCGCAAGTACATTGATTTTGCCTCGGAGCACGGTTTTAAAGGGGTTTTGGTGGAAGGCTGGAACATTGGCTGGGAAGACTGGTTTGGCAAGTGGAAGGAGGATGTATTTGATTTTCAAACGCCTTATCCTGATTATGACCTGCCGGGGTTGGCGAAGTATTCGCTTGAAAAAGGTGCTCCAATTATCGTACACCACGAAACCTCGGGGTCGGCTACCGGATACGAAAAACACATCGACAAAGCCTTTGACTTGATGCAATCCCTGGATTTGCACGCCATCAAAACGGGCTATGTGGGGCGAATCATCCCCAGAGGTGAATGGCACGATGGGCAATGGATGATCAACCATTACAACCGGGTGCTGGAAAAAGCGGCAGCCAAACGCATCATGGTGGACGCCCACGAGCCCGTGCGGCCTACGGGATTGCACCGCACTTACCCCAATTTTCTCGCATCAGAAGCCACCCGGGGCAATGAATTCAACGCCTGGAGCAAGGGAAATCCACCAGAGCATGAAACCATTCTGCCCTTCACGCGGGGCTTGGGCGGTCCCATCGACTACACTCCGGGGATTTTCAACATCAAATTTTCGGAATACAAAGCCAGCCCAAACGATAACCAGGTACACACTACCCTGGCCAAACAACTGGCCTTGTATGTAACCCTGTACTCTCCGCTCCAAATGGCAGCTGATTTGCCCGAGCACTACCAAAAACACCTGGATGCTTTTCAATTCATCAAAGATGTGGCAGTTGACTGGGATGACACCAAAATTTTGGCGGCGGCCATTGGTGATTACATCGTTACGGCACGAAAAGCCAAGGGTTCGGCGAACTGGTTCCTGGGTGCCATTACCGATGAGTTGCCCCGCAGCCAAAGCGTGAAACTTAGTTTTTTACCTGCTGGAAAAACCTATGTGGCAAAGATTTACGAAGATGCCCCAGATGCGCATTGGAAAAATAACCCCACGGCCTACAAGATTCGCAGCATTGAAGTGAGCAATCAAAGTGTGTTGACCCTGAAGCTGGCGGCTGGTGGTGGCGCAGCGGTGAGTTTGATGCCTAAAGATTAGCCCAGAAGCAATAAAGGTAGACGGGAATTTTCTGAAATTATTTTTGTTATTTTCTTCAAAAACCTTACCTTTGCGGCGCTGTAACTGATTCTTGTGATCACTAACGGTATTAATTCCAATACAATGGCAGTTTATTTAACTCAAGAGAAGAAGGCTGAGATTTTCACTCAGTATGGCGGAGCCGCCGGAAACACTGGCTCTACCGAGGGCCAGGTGGCACTTTTTACTTATCGGATTCAGGAGCTTTCCAAGCACTTGAATGAAAACCGTAAAGATCACGCTTGCCGGCGCACATTGTTGATGCTCGTTGGTAAAAGAAAGCGTTTGTTGCAATACCTTGCTAAAAGGGATATTGTCAAATATCGCGAACTGATCGAACAATTGGGTATTCGTAAGTAATTCCCACACGAACAAGGAAGCGTTCTCTATTCGAGAGCGCTTCCTTTGTTTTGAGGTGTTTGTATTGATGCTGTGCAGACTGATTTTTGAGGTCAAAGAGCAATTTTTTTTGATGAGCAATCCTCTCTCCTCCTCATTTTTGTTCAACTTTTTTGTCCGTCCTGCATTTAACGCTTCAACACTTCAATCACATAGGATACAAGAAGGTTAAGACATATTCAAAAAGCGATTTCAATTTATGGGACAACAGATTCCAATCACAAAGTCTTTCAACTTACCCGATGGTCGTGAAGTGATCATCGAAACTGGTAAGTTAGCTACCCAGGCCGACGGCTCGGTAGTGGTACGTTGCGGCAATACCATGATCTTCGCCGTAGCTACCTCAGACAAAGAAGCCCGCGCTGGACAAGATTTTTTTCCACTATCCGTGGACTATCAAGAAAAATTTGCCTCATCAGGTCGTATTCCAGGCAACTTCTTCCGTCGGGAAACCAAACTTTCCGACTACGAGATATTGTGTTCTCGTTTGGTTGACCGTGCCATCCGCCCGCTCTTCCCCGATCATTACATGAACGACACCCAGATCATGATCAACTTGATCTCGGTGGAGAAAAACGAAATGCCTGACGCATTTGTAGCATTAGCTGCTTCGGCTGCGCTGAGTGTGTCGGATATTCCCTTCCAAGGCCCCATCTCTGAGGTTCGGGTTGCCCGCATCAACGGTGAATTTGTAATCAATCCTGGCAAAGAAGCCTTAAAAACTGCCGACATCGATTTGATCGTAGCGGCTACTTTGCAAGACATCACCATGGTTGAAGGTGAAGCCAAGGAAATGGATGAAGAATCCATGATTGATGCCCTGCGCATTGCCCACGAAGCGATCAAAGTACAGTGCCATGCCCAAATCGCCCTGGCCCAACTGGTAGGCGACAAAGCGCTGATCAAACGTGAAGTACCACCACTTCCCGAAGACGAAGAAGTGTTGGCGAAGCTCAAAGAACTGGTTGTTGACAAAATTCGCGCCGTAGCCAGCAGTGCTTCGGAAAAAAATACCCGCAAAAAGAAATTCGAAGAGGTTAAAAAAGAAGCGGAAGTGGCTTTGTCTGCTGCTTATGGCGAAGAAACCTGGCCCGAGAAAAAACCCTTCTTCAAACGTTATTTTGACGTGTTGAAGAAAAAAACCGTGCGTGAAGTCATCCTGGATGGCGTTCGTTTGGACGGTCGCGGGCCCAGCGAAATTCGCCCTATCTGGTGCGAAGTGGATTACCTGCCTTCTACCCACGGATCTTCCATCTTTACCCGTGGTGAAACCCAGTCTTTGACCTCTTTGACCTTGGGTACCAAGACGGACGAGCAGATGATCGACAACTCGCAAGAGATGTACCACGAAAAATTCATCCTGCACTATAATTTCCCTGGCTATTCAGTAGGTGAAGTGAAACCATCACGTGGCCCGGGCCGCCGTGAAGTGGGCCACGCCAACCTGGCAGCGCGCTCACTGCGCAAAGTGATGCCTGCTGACCTGCCTTACACCGTGCGGATTGTATCTGACATCCTGGAATCCAATGGTTCTTCTTCTATGGCTACGGTTTGTGCGGGTACCCTCGCACTGATGGATGCTGGGGTCAAAATCAAGGCACCAGTATCCGGTATCGCGATGGGTATGATCAAAGAAGGTGACCGAGTGGCCATCCTGAGCGACATCCTTGGCGATGAAGATGCACTGGGCGATATGGACTTCAAAGTAACTGGTACCGAAAATGGAATCACTGGTTGCCAAATGGACATCAAAATTGATGGTTTGCCTTACGATTTGTTGATTCGTGCCCTCAACCAGGCTCGCGAAGGTCGTTTGCACATCCTCAACGAGATGAAGAAGACCATCGAGGCACCTCGTGAAGATTACAAACCACACGCACCACGCATCGTGGAAATCATCATCGACAAGAGCTTCATTGGTGCTGTAATCGGCCCAGGTGGTAAAGTCATCCAGGAAATCCAGGCTTCTACTGGTACTCAAATCAACATCGAAGAAAAAGGCGACAAAGGTCACGTGACCATCGCTTCAGCCAATAAAGATGCCATCGACAAAGCCATTGAGTGGGTCAACCGCATCACCTTCAACCCTACGGTAGGTGACGTGTTCCGCGGCGTGGTGAAATCGGTGATGCCTTACGGCGTATTTGTCGATTTCAACGGCAAGAGTGGTCTTTTGCACGTATCCGAAATCAGCCACACCCGCATCGACAATGTGGAAGATGTGCTAAAAGAAGGCGACGAGATCAAAGTCCAACTGGTTGAAGTAGACAAAAAGACCGGCAAAATGCGCTTGTCTCGCAAATCCTTGTTGCCTAGACCTCCAGGAATGGAAGACAATGGCGGCGGCGACAACGGCGGCGGTGGTGGCGAAAGACGTGGCGGCGGCGAATACCGTGGCGGCGGCGGCGACCGGGGTGGCGACCGCAGAGGTGGCGGTGGCGACCGTGGCGGTGATCGCAGAGGTGGCGGTGATCGCGGCGGCGACCGTGGCAATTGGGGGAATAACCGGGATCGGGATTAGTCCTGATGCTGTGTAAGTATAAAAAGGAAGCCTTCCGCTTGTAATGAGTGGAAGGCTTTTTTTGTTGGGGCAGTTTGGGAAGACTGAGCCTATTCTAACTGCCTTTTGAGTGAAGGTCGCTTCAATTGCCACGTGCTTTAGCTCGTGGATGGAGATTGCCTTTTTAATGGACTTTAGTCCTGGCGTTAATTTTTAAACGAGGGCTAAAGCCCATTTTCAAAAAATCCTGCTAACCACGCGCTAAAGCACGTGGCAATTCATGTCCTCCGAGTAAAATGCCCAGTAGCGTGGCGCTGGACTCACAGCCCCAACTTATCCATCCGCCCCTTTTCATACTCGCCATCCTCTGCCGGGTACCTCAACACCTTTTCAAACCTACCAGATTGTTTGGCCAAAGCCCAAATCAGGCTTTCTCCGGCGGGGATGGCATTCGGTACTTCCTGGTAAATTTTATCTTCATAAGCCTTGTCCGCATCAATTACCTCCCAGCCATTTGCCTTAAAATGTTGAATCAGGTCATCCAGGAATAAGGATGCAGCCAGATTGTGGTGCAATAAGAGGACGTGATTGATCCGCCGATTGGTCAATTGGTAGGCCAGAGAGTCATAATATTGTGCTCGATTCAACAAATGGTTTTTGTAATATTCGCGAAAGCCCGAAATATCCGCCTTCGGGTTTTCTTGCAGCCGTTTCACCAGTCGGCCATGGATGTACCAATCCGAAGCGTCAATAGAAACGTGGCCATTTTTGTAGCCTTTTTGGCTCATAAAGGCTCTAAAGCCATCCACTTTTTCTTTGGTATCACCTTCTTTAAGATAGGGAAATCGAAAATAAGGGAGGTAATTGGAGTATTGTTTGATGATTCCGTCGTTTCTGCTCAGCTCCAATTTAAAGGCTTCGAGGCTGGTGTTTTTGCTGTTGAAGTTGACATGAGTCATGGTATGATTGGCAATGAAATGCCCAGCATTGTTCCAGGAACTCAATACATATTTTCCTTTTTCGGTCGATTTATTCGCTCCCGCTGAAAATAAGATGGCTTTGAGTTGGTGCTTGCTGAGGTTGTCTAGCAAGCGTTGATTCCAGTTTTCCAGTTTGTATTCGCCAAAGTCATTGATGGCGCCGTCGTCAAAGGTGAATGCGATTTTTGGTTTGCTGTCCTCTTTTTCCCGTTGAGGTTTGGACTTGAAAGAAAACATCAAGCTACCAACAGCGATAAACAATAAAAAAGGCAAAATTCCAGACCTGTACTTGATTAGATGCATGGCTTTTTATTTAAAACGAAGCTAGGTTTTTCTATTGCATACACCTAAGGATTCCACTTTGTCGAAATAAGCTGTGTCTCGGTAGGTGATCCTGCTATTTTTGTCTCATAGGCGTGTAGCTTTCTTTATTTGTAATACTTTTCCCCACA
>JAAFHQ010000432.1 GCA_013298445.1 Chitinophagales bacterium
CCCAATCGTTACATTCAATTGAATTTGGTGCGTTCAGTCTCGGAGGAGGAACAGCACAAAGCCGCAGCCACCCTCCTCAGCCGCCTGATTGGCCAGGATTTTTTACCAGAATTTTCTCGCCGCGTGTTGGAACTCAACCAACTGCATTTTGCCAAACCAATTAAAGACATTCGTTTCAAAAACACGAGTTCGCGCTGGGGCAGCTGCTCCAATACGGGCAACCTCAATTTTTCCACCCGCCTGCTTTTTGCCCCTGCTGAGGTAATTGATTACGTAATTATCCACGAGCTCGCCCATTTGATAGAAATGAACCACTCGGATCGTTTTTGGGCATTGGTAGAAAAGGCCATGCCTGGTTATATGATGCAGGAGAAGTGGTTGAAAAAACATGGGGCTGGGTTGGGGTTTTGAGTGCTTATTATTGCAACACAAACTCCGTCCGCCGATTCTCCCCTCGTCCCGCCTCCGTCGCATTGTCCGCAATCGGCTGGCTTTCGCCAAAACCTTTATAGCTCAAACGCGCAGCAGCAATTCCTTTGCCGATCAGATAGGTGTACACCGCTTTCGCCCGTTGTTCCGACAATTTCAAGTTGTCTGTATCGGAACCAACATTATCGGTATGACCATTGATTTGAATTTTCAAAGTGGGGTTTTGTTGCAAAAGCTCCGCCAGGCGATCCAATTCGGGTGCTGATTCTGGGCTCAAGACTGCCGACCCCGTTCCAAAAAACACATTGCGCAAGATTACCGGAGTTTTATCCGCCGGTACCGTGGTGACGCCCTCCGTGGGTAAGGCTTGCAAGCCTGCACTCAACTCATAAGCCTGCGCGGCATTGCGCACTTCGGCCAGTTCAAAATTGGCGGAATAAAAGGTATAGCCGGGGTGATTGGCATTGAGGGCGTAGTTTTGTCCCACAGGCAAACAGACCATAAAACTGCCATCAGCGGCGGCTTTTGCTTTGTAAAACACCCGTTTAGTGGCCAGTTCCTGCACCTCTACCTCGGCGGATAGGGGCGCTTTGCTAGCCAGATCAAACACTTTGCCGCGGGCAAAAGTGACCACTTTGGGGCGATTTACGGCTGGCATCATGAAAGTGTAGATATCCGAGCGCCCATGTTTAATGCCTTCGGCGTTGCGGGTATCCTCCAGGTCGGTCGAAAACCAGGCGCGGCTGCCGTCCAAATTTACAGATAAAGCCCCCTCATTGGCGCGGGTGTTGATGGGGTAACCCAGGTTTTGGGGCGTGCCCCAGTTGCCCGCACTATCCAGGCGGCTCAGGTATAGATCGAAGCCCCCCATGCCGGGATGGCCGTTGGACATGAAGTAAAGGGTAGCACCATCAGGATGCAGAAAGGGCGCTTGTTCATCACCCAGAGAGTTGACTTTAGGTCCCAGGTTGCGCGGATTGCTCCATTTGCCGTCGGGCAATTGCCGGCTCAACCACAGGTCGCGTCCGCCCGCTCCACCCGCACGGTCAGAGGCAAAAATCATGACCTTGCCACTGGCAGAAATGGAAGGCAGGGATTCCCAGGCACCAGAATTGATGGGGGCACCCAGGTTGGCCGGAGCTGTCCATGAGCTGTCCTGAAAATAAGACACGTAGAGGTCGCAGCCGCCCAGGCTTTTGGCCAAATTACAGCCTGTAAAGTACAAGGTTTTTCCATCTGCCGACAAGCAGTGCCCAGCCTCGTTGAAGGAGGTATTGAGTGCTACTAGCGGTTCAGCCTTTTGCCAAACCCCATTTTCCATTTTGCTCACAAAAAAGTCTTCCTGCCCCTGCACCAGGCGACTAAAGACCATCGTTTGCCCATCTGCGCTGACGGAAGGTAAAAATTCAGCTTGCTCAGGGTTGTTGATGCTGGCAGGGAGTTTTTCTGGGTTAAAGGGTACTGGCTTTTTGATGGCCTCAGCGGCAAAAACGGCGTCAGCGCGGTTGCGTTGGGCGCGTTTGACGAGCTCGATGTTCTTTTTTTCGCGTTGCAAAAATTGATCCCAGGTACTCAGAGAGCCAGTAAAATCGTCGGCTCGCATTTGGGCTAAAGCCAGTTGGTAGTACAAACGGGTTTGGTAGTCTGGCCCCAATTGCAGCGCTTCGCGGTAGCGCTGAATGGCTTTAGGATAGTTTGGCTCGTCGTAATGGATATTGGCCAGCAGAATGATGCCGTCGATAAAAGTGGGATCTTCCTGGAGGATTTTTTCGAGTCCATTCTGGGCATCGGCGAAGTTTTTGGCTTCGGCCTGGGTGCGGGCTTTTTCGAATTGTTTTTGGAGTTTGGGGGCGAGGGTGGTACGGGTGGTAAAGTTTTGGCTAAAGGCAACCGGGCCTTGTAGCAAGCAATACAATCCGAGGAATAAAATGAAGGTGTAACGCATGGATGGCTGAATTCAGTAGCATCATAACGAAAAGGAGAGAAAATTGGTACGTTTGGGGCTTGTTTAAGGTAAGGAACAATCCGTGAAATGGATAAAAGGGTGTAGCAGCAGGAGGCAGAACTTGGTCCTAACTGCTACCCCAAGGTTACAATAAAAAATCATTTAGACATTTTACTTCACCATTTACTAAGTGCTTGTTTGGGTTGTGTTATTTAGAGTTAGTGCACTAGTTACCTTCATTTCCCAGCATGTTCACAATCGGCGTTTTGCCATCAGTGACGATTGTTTTAGTATTGGGCGATGCAGCCAGTTTCTGAAAAGCTTCAATTTGCTTGAATTTCAGTACGTTGGGAGTAAGGCTCAAACTGATCATTTCGTTGGCTTTTTTGATGCCTTCCGCCTCGATCTCGTTGCTTTTTGCTTTTGCTTCGGATTCAATGATTGCCGCATTTTTCTTCCCTTCTGCTTGAATCCTGGCGATTTCTTTAGCACCTTCGGCGTCGATGATTTGGCGTTGGGCTTCTTGTTTTTGGCGGTCGAGTACAAATTGCATACGCAATGCATCCTGTTCAGCTTCAAGTTTGGCTTCGATGGATTTTGAAAGGCCAGCGGGCAATGTGATGCTTTTCAATAGCACGGCTTCAATGATAAATCCTTTTGGGCCGCATACCTCTATCAAGCGCTGTTTGATTGCTTCTTCAATTTCGGCGCGTTTTGAACTGTGCATGTTCTTTGCGTCATATTTCGAACATACATCTGAAGCAGCTGAGCGAAAAACGGGAAGGATCAGCATTTCTTCAAAAGCCATCCCCGTTTCCTTGAGGATCTGAGGCACTGAACTCGCTTGAACCCGGTAGAGAATTGAACTTTCAGAGCGAATGGTTAAGCCTTCTTTTGACGGTAAATTTTCGGTAATGGCCAGGTTCATCGTTCGAATTGGCACCCTCACCACCATAGTGGTAAATGGATTAAACGAAACTAAACCTGGAGGTCTTACATTGTCCTGGATGCGGCCAAAAGTGCGTTTCACTCCAACTTGATCCGGCATGACTGTCGCACAGCTAGTCATGAATACGGCTGCCAAAATCAGCAGGGTGTTTCTTAGCTTTGTCATGTTTTGTGTTTTTTAGGTTAAAATAAATACGATTGCAAAACATTGTAAAACTATCATAAAATAAAGTAATACTATTAAAACACATGACAAAAACATTGGTTCAATTAATTGTAAGAATCTCTGGATTATTTGGAATGAGATAAGTTGGGCAGTTGAAACGCCACCTACTTTAGGGGTTTAAATTTTGAGTCGCAACAACCTACATCACTATCCGGAAGCGATGCACTGCGATATCACCCTTGTACCTAAAATGCACAAAGTACTCCCCGACTGGTAAGTTCAATTTGGAAACCCGGTACACATTGCTGTTGACCCGTTCAATGTGGGGTTTGACGGTCTGCAATGTTGAGAGGTTAAAAAATTCCTTGCGAAGGTACTGGCGGTCCAGGCGTTCAGGTACAAAAATCAGGAATTCGTTGTGGTAAGTCTCGTTCGGAATGATGCGAATGGCATAAAGTGCACGGGTGCTGGTACTGTCCTCGTTCAGGCCTGTTTTATAATTCAAAGTAGCAACATCTGGTGTCCATTGGGCATTTAGTGTGCTGAGCCCGATGAACCATACTAATGCGATCAAACAGTTCTTTTTCATGCTTCATAGTTTTCACATTCAACTGAGCTAGAAAGAACTTTGTTCGAGAAAAGATTTTCGATCTACTGAGCGGGATTACGGCATCTCCAGGTCCCGATCCAACCACCCCGCCAACTGCCTTCTCGTAACCCCCTCCTGCCCCATCTCGGTTTTTTTTACCTTAAAACCCAGCTCTCGCAAATATTTCACTACCACCGCTGCACTCAAAACACCCTGTTCTGTCACCTTCCGACCTAGGCGAATCTGATCCAATAACAGTTGTAAATCCAGCTGCTCAACCAATTTATCCGGGTAAAAAAACATCTCATTTGCCCAATCCACTGCTTTCGGCTCCGCCCTGATCCAGCCGCGCACACAAGCCCTTTGGATGGCCCGAAAATCGGAGTCTTGGGGCATTACATCGGTCAGCGGGAACACATAGGCCCCCGCAGTAAGCAATGTTTCCTGCAAGGCGGGAACCTTCAGCTGCCGCGCTTCAATGCCTTTTTTCACCACCATAGCTGCCGCTGCACCAGCCGCTTGCCCGATCCCCAACACGACGGGTTGCAGTCGAGTACAGCCATTGACCATGTGCGACACGCTGATGCTTTTTTCAGCCACGATCAGCCCGTCTACCTGTTCAGGGATTAAGCAGGCATAAGGCACCGTGAAGGGTGGGATTTGGTAGTAGTTCTTTTCATTGCTCACTGCTGGGTTTTCTTCGTGGTGGTGATCGATGGGGTAATTGCCCACCGCAATGCCAATTTTGTAAAAAGCCTTGCCCCCGGGAGCATAAGGATCCAAGAGGTCATTCATGGTAAAAAACTGTAGCCCTTTGACCCGGCGGGCTTCGCGGTGGTAAGCGATAAAAGGCAGACTATCGACAGTGCCAAATTCATTGTACAAACCCAGGTGGCTAAAACCTGCTTTGTTTTGCAAAAACCAGACGTATGCCAAGGTTTTTGTTTTCGCGGTTTGCAATGTCTTTTGTCGTTCTGAGTTGCTTAGTCCAATCAAATTCAGGTAGGTATCATTACCTTTGAGTGGCCAGTTGATCATGTACTTGTTGTTGGGCAGCTTGCCATAGGTGATCAAGGCAGCACAAGCATGGCGGGCATTGGCCGGGTCGGGGCAAACCTCTTTGCAAGTACATTCAAAATCGTACAGGTTGTAGTTTAATGGCTTAGGCAACAGGGGGGCTTTTCCAGCGCCGTAATCCTTCAAAATGGCTACGTAGGTGAGGTCTTGAATGTTGTCGGTCTGTCGCTCCAGGGGGGCGAGTTCCTCCCCCGTCAAACTACGCGGGTCTTGCCCAACGTAATGTTCGCAACCCGCCATGGCCAGCACGTCGCCCAATTCGGTGGCATCAATGGTGATTTTGGCGTGGACCTCCAGCTTTTCCCCTGCGGCATTTTCGAAGACCACTCCAGTTACAGCATTGCCCGATTTCAGTACCTGGGCAGGGAAATAGCCATGCATGCG
>JAAFHQ010000433.1 GCA_013298445.1 Chitinophagales bacterium
GAAGTCCTATCAGATGCCCGAAAAATGGTCTGGTTGGTTGGCTTATTTGCGCGAACCTGCAAAATCCTTACCTAAAGACACTTCCAAATTTGTCTGGAAAAAAGAAAACGAAGAGAATGGCAGCCGCCTGGTTTTACTCGAATTGGGTGCCAATCAAGAACGGCTGATTGGCTATGTCAAGTCCTACCAACTGGCACGCGACAAAGCGCGGATTGCTTGGTACACTACTGGTGGCGACCCCGAGCAAAAGCCTGGGGTGTATGTATTTGATGGCGAAACCCGCCAAACCAAACACGTTTTGGCCCAGAAAGGCAACGTCAAACAACTCACTTTTGACCGCCCGGGCACCCAATTGGCCTTCGTGGCAGACGTGGATACCACCAAGGCTAGGGTTCGCCCTTTTGGCTTGTACCATTGGCAAAGTACGGCGGATAAAGCCCGCTTGGTGCTAGGGAAGGGCGCTAGTTTTTTACCCAAAGATTGGTTGCCGAGCGACAATGGAAACCTCTCTTTTGCCAAGGATGGCTCTAAGCTCTATTTTGGCATTGCCCCGCCACCCATCTTGATGGATACCATGCTGTTGGAGGAAGAAATTGTAAACCTTGAAGTCTGGTCTACCTCCGACGAGCGGATTTACCCCATGCAAAAAGTGCAATTGGAGCAGGATCGCCGCCGCTCCTATACCTGTGTTCTGCACGTTGCAGATGGCAAACTGGTACAATTGGGTAGCCTGGATATACCGGAAGTTCGCCTGAGCAACGAGGGCAATGGCACTCAGGTACTGGGCGTTTCCAACAAACCCTACCGCATCCAAATGACCTGGGATGCCGAACCCGTCAACGACGTGTACCTGATTGATGTACAAAGTGGCAAAAATGAAAAAATTGCCACCGCTGCACACGGTAGCCCGAACCTGTCGCCCATGGGGAAATACGCCTATTGGTACAGTTTGACCGATAGCGCCTGGATGGCCTGGAACATTGCCAAAAAAAGCCTCGTCAAATTGAGCAACAACGAGAAGGTGAAATTTTACGACGAGCTGGCTGACAGCCCCGAAAACCCTAGCTCTTACGGTTTTGCAGGTTGGACCAGCGAAGACGATTATTTCATGGCTTACGATCGCTACGACATCTGGATGCTCGACCCCACTGGTCAACTTAAGCCCACCAACCTGACCAACATGCGGGCCGAAAAAACGGAAATGCGTTACATCCGTACTGACCCCGAAGAGCGTTCGATCGAGGAGGTAAAACCACTGCTCTTGCACCATACCAACGAGCTCACCAAAGAAGAAGGCTACATGTGGTACGACATCCATAGCGGCAAAAAACGCCCACTGCAAAAAGGAGCCTACAATTTCTCCTCACAGGTACAAAAGGCCAAAAACGCCGATCGTTGGATATTCACCCGTGAAAATTTCCAAACTTTCCCGGACATCGTTTATTCCGCTGATCTACAAAACATCAAAACCATCAGCCAGGCGAATCCCCAACAAGCTGAATTCTTCTGGGGTACATCCGAGCTAACGGAATGGACTGCACTGGATGGTCAAAAATTACGGGGTATTTTGATCAAACCTGCCGGTTTTGATCCCAAGAAAAAATACCCGATGATCACCTACTTCTACGAACGCATGACCGACCAGTTGCACCACCACTGGACGCCAGGCTACAACCGCAGCATGCTTAATTTTGCACAGTTGGCCAGCCGAGGCTTTTTGGTCTTTATCCCAGACATTCCTTACCGCATCGGTTACCCAGGTGAAAGTGCCCAAAATGCGATCATTTCCGGTGTAACTGCATTGCTCGACAAGGGTTTTGTAGACAAAGACAACCTGGGCGTACAAGGCCATAGTTGGGGTGGCTACCAAATTGCTTACCTGGTCACCAAAACCAATATTTTTAAGTGTGCTGAATCGGGCGCACCCGTGGTGAACATGGTTTCGGCCTATGGTGGGATTCGTTGGGAAAGTGGCATGAGCCGCATGTTCCAGTACGAGCATACTCAAAGCCGGATTGGTGGTACCCTCTGGGAAAAACCATTACGTTACCTGGAAAATTCGCCCATCTTTTTCATCGATAAGGTGAGCACTCCACTGCTGATCATGGCCAATGATAAGGACGGAGCGGTTCCTTGGTATCAGGGCATCGAATTTTACATGGGCCTGCGCCGCCTGGGCAAACCCGCCTGGTTGCTGAACTACAACGAGGAGGGTCACGGCCTGGTCAAACTGCAAAACCGCAAGGATTTCCAATTGCGCATGTTGCAGTTTTTTGAGCACTATCTGAAAGGTGCGCCGAAGCCTGTGTGGATGGAGAAGGGGGTTGCTGCGATTGAGAGAGGCGTTAAATAAGGGACGAATTTTTCGAATGATGAATGACGAATAATGGCCAGAGTCTGGCGACGATTCGTCATTCGTCATTCGAAAAACTCGTCATTCCTCCAACACTTTCAACACCAACTTCCCATTTTTCTCTCCCGTAAACAACCTCAAAAAGGTCTCATAAAAGTTCTCAATTCCCTCGTAAACATCCTCGCGGGTTTTGAGCTTGCCTTCCTGAATCCATTGGGCCATTTCGCGGGCAGCGGTTCCGTAGTTTTTGGCGTAATCGAAGACCACCATACCTTCCATACGCGCGCGATTGACCAGCAGAGATAGGTAATTGCTAGGCCCAGCCACGGGTGTGGTATTGTTGTATTGAGAGATGGCACCACAAATCACCACCCGGGCTTTGAAGCGCAGGCGAGTTAGGGCGATGTCGAGGATTTCGCCGCCGACATTGTCAAAATAGACGTCCACACCATCGGGGCATTCCCGTTTTAAACCGACCCTTACATCTTCGTTTTTATAGTCGATGGCACCGTCAAAGCCCAGTTCGTCCAAAATGTAGCGGATGTTTTGGGGGCCACCCGCAATACCGACAACTTTACAGCCTTTGATTTTGGCAATTTGCCCCACCACACTGCCTACTGCACCCGCTGCGCCAGATACCAGCACTACGTCACCTGCTTTGGCCTGGCCCACATCCAGCAAACCATGATAAGCCGTTTGGCCGGGCATACCCAGCGTGCCAATGTAAGTTGGCAAAGAAGCCAGCTTGGGGTCTACTTTGAACCAGCCTTTTCCTTCTGTTACCACATATTGCTGTACCCCGCCATTGCCCGATACATAATCCCCTACGGCTAAGGTAGGATGCTGATTGACCGCAATCACTTGGCCTACTGAGCCTGCGCGCATCACCTCTCCGATGCCTACAGGCGGAATGTAAGACTTGCTATCGTTGAGCCAACCCCGCATTGCTGGGTCGAGCGAGATGTAATGCTGCTGAATGAGAACCTGACCTTCGGTAAGTTCAGGCACCGGCTGTGCCTCTAATTTCCAGGTATCTGCTTCGGGTAATCCAACTGGTCTTTTAACCAGGATGAGTTGTTTGTTTGTCATCGTGCCTTAGGTTTTGCAGCAACTGGCTGCTACATGGAAAAAACGTTTTCCACTTCGAAAGTTAGATAAATTTAAATGAATGTAAAGATTGATCTGCTTATTCTGCCAGCAAGTATGGTATGATATAGTGACCACGTCTTAACCTGTACGTCTCTAGAGCATATTTTCCCAAAAGAGCTTTATGGCCCCTCCACATATTCCCTCTAACTATTTCTAGGACTTTTTAATCTTTCAATCCATGAGAAAAACTACACTTTTAAGTCTTTTATTGGCACTTCCGTTTATGGTGATGGCCCAACAAACTAAGAATGTTCCCTCCCTGGCTAAAGAAACCTGGAACGCTGGTTTGTTTTTGGGGTACTCCAATGTTTTGGGCGATTTGGTTGTGCCCAAATTTACGTTGAACAACCCGAACTTTGCCTATGGCTTTTTTGTAAGTCAAGATTTGACCAATCGGCTTGCCTGGAGAGCAAATTTTTATTCTGGACGCTTGAATGCATCTGATTCAGATTACGATGAAAACCGAGTTCGGAATACCGATTTCTCGACAGCTCTGATTGAGCTGGGATTTAATGGAGAATATAGCCTGATTAAAAAAATGCCTGCACCTGCTTATGGTGCACCCTTTAAACTTCGACTGGTTCCTTACCTGACGAGTGGTTTGGGACTTGGGTTCATCAACCCCTCGGTTTCTTACGGTGGAGTACTGAAAACTGAAGAAGCACAAGACAAGGCAGCAAGAAAACCAAAAACAAACCTGGTGATTCCCATTGGAATTGGAGTGAAAGCTGATTTGAGCAGGAATATTTATCTGGGACTTGAATTTGGTTATCGCCTTACTTTTACGGATTACATTGACGGGGTAAAGGTGTCCGGCGATCCGAAAGATAAAGATGCATACAATATTGGTGGCCTTTCCCTGGGTTTCCATTTGAGTGAAAAAGATACTGACCGGGATGGGGTAGTGGATACGGAAGACAAATGCCCTACCATTGCGGGAACTGCTGCTTTGCAAGGTTGCCCCGATGCAGATGATGATGGAGTGGCGGATAAAAATGATAAATGCCCCGATGTCGCCGGACTGAAACACCTTGAAGGATGTCCTGATCAAGACGGCGATGGCATCGCTGATGGAGAAGATACCTGCCCGGATGTGGCTGGGTCAGTACGTTTTTCCGGCTGCCCTGATACCGACGGCGATGGGATTCCTGACAAAGAAGACAAATGCCCAACTGTGGCAGGGATAAGCGCCCAACAAGGCTGCCCGGACAATGACGGGGATGGTGTAACCAATGATCAGGACCAGTGCCCTGATCAGGCCGGCCCTGCGAGTATGAATGGCTGTCCCGACCAGGATAAGGATGGTGTCGCAGACAAGGACGATGAATGCCCGACTGTTGCTGGCTGGAAACAATTCAATGGTTGTCCAGATTCCGACAACGATGGGGTTGAAGACCGCAAAGACAAATGCCCAAACACCTTTGGTTTGCAGTCAAACAATGGTTGTCCAGAAATTAAAGCAGAGGATAAAGCAGTATTGGCTTTTGCCATGAGCAACGTCAATTTCGAAACCAATAGCGCCAAGCTACTACCTTCTTCATTGGAAGTTTTGGACAAAGTGGCGGAAGTAATGCGGCGCTATCCAGAATTTAAATTGATGATCGAAGGCCATACTGATGATGTGGGGGATGCGGCTGCAAATCAACGTTTGTCTGAAAACCGGGTACAAACTTGTGCATTGTATCTTCAAAACAAAGGTATCAACGCAGCAAATCTGCGCACTCAAGGATTTGGAGAAAGCAAACCGATTGCCGATAACCGTACGCTTGCAGGAAAGAAACAAAACCGCAGGGTTGAGTTTCGGGTGGAACAGAAGTAATGATAAGCTGCGCATTCAGCACTTCGGTGCTTAATACTTTCACTTCTAAGGTGGCCCCTAAGGTGAACTAAGGTGTCTGAGGTGGTGGAAAAGAAAAAAAGCCCTGCTCCGCAGGACGCCCTCTCACCACCTCAGACACCTTAGTTCACCTTAGGGGCCACCTTAGAGGTTATGTGCATTTAGCGACTACCCCATTCCCACAAACCAAAAGA
>JAAFHQ010000434.1 GCA_013298445.1 Chitinophagales bacterium
TCGGGATGTAGACTGAGATCGGTGTCCGGGTCTTCGACTCGGTGCAGATAATCTTCAGGGTCGTGACCGCCGTAAAAGGTCCAGAAGCCTTTGCCAAAAATACCGTGGATGTAGCGGGCCTCCTTTTGCGCTTTGTTTTCCCCCAAAATCAAAACATTGGTTTTCAGGTATTCTTTTCTAAATGCGGTGGTTTGCCCGATGAACCCCTTGATTGTTCGGGTATGGCATTGGGTAAGGATGGAAGGAACGGGATCCCATTTGGCTGAAAAATCAAAGAGGGTGAAATAATCCTGTTGGGGCATTACATTTCGCGACCAGCCACGTCCCACGTCAATGTTAGAAAAGTTGTGCCCTGAGGGACCATCTGCCAGGATGAAATTTTTAAAGGCAAAGGTTTTATTAAAATCCAGTTTTGACTGCGCATTGGGATCGGCTGGGTCTCCGTCAAAAACTGCTTCACAAATATCTACCCCATCTGCTGACAGCGCTATATCGAATGTTTCGGTAGCCGAACACATCGCAAACATAAAACCACCACCTGCTACCCATTCCCGGATTTTTTTGACCACGGCCAGTTTGGAATGGGATACTTTTTCGTAACCCAGGCTATGCGCCAAATCTTCTGATCTGGTCTTGTATTCTTCATACCAGGAAGAGTTTCTATAGCCCCGATTATTGCGGCCAAGCTGCCCAGTAAAATCTTCGTGGTGCAGGTGTAGCCAGTCGTATTGAGGCAATTTATCCTGGAGCACTTCCCGATCGTACAACATGTCAAAGGGAATTTCAGCATAGGTGAGTACAAGCGTCACTGCATCTTCCCAGGGCTGTATGGCCTTGCCTTTTCCGTCTACTTCCGGGGTGTATACCGCAATTTTGGGCGCTTTTTCCAGTTTCATGGCTTCCATATTCACCTCTGGATTGGCGATTTGATCGAGGATATTTTTGAATTGGGCGTCGGGGACAATTTCGTAGGACACCCCTCTGGTCATACACTCTTTTTCAAAAAGTTTATTGTATTCAAAAGCAAAACTTCCTCCCCGGTAATTGAGCAACCACCATGCTTCTACTCCATTTTTCAACACCCAATAGGTGATCCCGTAAGCCTTCAGGTGGTCCTTTTGTTTTTCGGGGTCCATTGGCAGCAGGATATAAGCGGCTTTTAGTTGCCCAACAACGGCAGCGATCAGCACCAACATCAATAAACCTTTCTTAATCATCTCCAGTTTATTTAGATTTGTTGATTGGAAAATAGGAAAAAATAGAATCATTTCCCAGGGTATGAAGCAGTTGGACTTCCATTCCTCCAAGTTAAACTTTTTTAATTAAAAACAATACCATGGCCTCTGAGCAAACCTTCGTCGACTTTATTGTGGATCAAATTGAAAATGCTGGGGAAATCAGCGCCAAAAAGATGTTTGGAGAATACGCGCTGTATTCCGGAGAGAAACTGTTCGCCTTGATTTGTGACGACAAGTTGTTCATCAAGCCCACCAAGGCTGGGCGTACTTTTATAGGAGATGTGGTGGAGGCGCCTCCATATCCGGGTGCAAAGCCGAGTTTTTTGATTGAAGAAAAGGTGGAAGATAGGGGATGGTTGAGTGAGTTGGTAAGGATTTCGGTGGCGGAGTTGCCTATGCCTAAGCCAAAGAAGAAGAAATAGAGTAAGAATTTGGGGGTATTGATTTAAAGGTGTAGCCTAAAAAAAAGAAGCGCTGAAAATCTTTAAAATATTGATTTTCAGCGCTTTAGTGGAGGCGGCGAGAGTCGAACTCGCGTCCAGAGAAAGCACTCATTAGCCTTCTACATGTTTAGTTGCTTATTTTGGTCTCAGCACAAGGGTAGGTCCAGCAACGCACCAGTCTTGTACCCAGCCCGTAATCTCAAACAATGACGCGGGCCGCATCATTGTTCCAGCCTAGCATTGGTTGATGTACGGGTGCGGGCCGGTTAGGCAAAGGCCGAAGCTCCGTAGAGCCGTGCACCGTCGTACAATGACTTTCTAATTCCTAGAATTAGGCAGCCATGGCGTAGTTAGATTCGCCATTTATGGTTTAATGATCATTTTTTATACGGAGTGAACCATCATTCTCCGACATGCTTACCAATCAGTCGACAATCCTGTCGATACCATTACGCCCCCATTTTCAAAGATCGTTGCTATTGTTTAGCTACTGCACAATAACCCGCCAAAGGTATTAAAAGTTCCAGTAGTCGCCAATAAAAAATTGCGTGATCTCCAACAAGGGTGATCACGCAATGGTAATGTGGTCACATAGACCGCGTTGTGTGTTTTCTCATAGTAATGTTCTCCAGCTCTGTTGTGGAGATTAAAGCATGGGATTATGCAAAGTTGCCTATTGGAGGCTTTCAGTTCTTGGGATATTTGTCAGCAGTTGATCGCTTTTCGTGCTTTATACTCTTTCAGACGCGGTACTATTTAAAAGTCACTTATACGCGAAAAAAAAATTTGAAAATAATTTAACTGCAGCTACAAGCGGGTATTGACCACGTTGTTGTACAAAGCCCCGAAAGTATAGCGCACCCCAAAATTGACATTGGAATTGTAGGCCGTAGCCAATTGTTTTTGACCCAATAAAATGTCTTCTAAAGTTGTATCACCACGCGGTAAAGTAATTTGATCGTTCACAATCCTAAAAGTGCCGCCCATATTTAGGGTCATGCCTTTAAAAACCCGCACCCCTACCCTGCCGTTGATGGAAAAATGGTTGCGGGACCAATCATTCAAAAAACAACTTCCTTGCATAACCATGTTGACATCGCCCCATTCCCGCCGCAAGCGCAGGTTGACATCCATGAAGTGGCTGTAAATTTTATCTTCCATTTTGAGAAAAATGGTTTCCTCAAAATACCGATTAGACAAACGGCCAATATGGTAGGCTACCGTAAACTCACGGGTGACCACTTCTGAATAAGGTAAAAAGCTATACTCCACCGCTGGCGCAATCCACATGCCCAGTTTTACATTGTTGTAGGTATTGGAATAAATGTTGTTAAAAACGCCCACTGACCAATGTTTGCCTAAACTTTTCACGATCTTCCCATTGTAGCCATTTTGTCGGCGATAGGAACGGATTTCTTCCTCATCAGTACGTACTACCCGTTCCTGAAAATAAAAACTAGGTTCAATGCGGATTCGCCATTCCGGGCTAAGGTGCTCGGCGTAAAGGCCATAGCGCAAATCAAAAGTGCTGCGCAGGGATTCTTTGTCCAAGTTGAAATTGGCATAGGTTTCAAAAAGCCAGGAGTCCATCAGTTTTTTGCTTTTGCCAACTGGGATGGTTTGTTTGGGTGCTTCGGCTTTTTTTTCTGTAAAATTTAAAGTTGGGGCCATAGGCGTTTGGGCAACAAAAGGAACCAATCCCAGTTTGAGGGTACGCACCAAACCCTGTTGTTTTTCCAGATCGGTCATGGTGGGTTCTGCCTGAAATTTCAGGGTGAATTTGTCCCCGTCAAAGCTCTCTTTTCCCAAAAATTCCAACTGGTGCACGGCGCCACTTCCTCCGGTAGTTTGGGTACTGACCAAAATATGGACCTGGGCACGCAAAGGATCATTGGCGTAATTGACAAAATTGATTTCGTTTTTGACGTAGTTGAGGTCACAACCCGGGCAATTCAGGTAAACATTGATTTGATCTTCAGCGGTTTGGGAAAAGCTGGTAATACTTGTGGCCAAAGTAAAAAAAAGGATGAGGATGCGACACATAGCTCTTGGAAATTTAATAGGTTATGGTTCTTCAAAAGTGTTGAATATAGCCAAACATCGAAATTACATTTATGCCCCGATTCGTCATCTTCAAAGGAGACGAGTAACCCATTTTTGATGTAATATTGCAGGATATATACCCTAACCAGAAATAGTTTATGTTAAAAATTGGCATCATCCGGGAAGGTAAAGTGCCACCAGACGCACGGGTTCCGTTGAATCCGAGTCATTGTGCGTTGGCACAGAAGGAGTTCCCGGTAAGCATCCTTGTTCAGCCCTCTGCAGGGCGTTGTTTTGCTGATGAAGAATACCAGCAGGCTGGCATAGAATTGGCCGAAGACCTGCGTTCATGCGATGTGTTGATGGGGGTTAAAGAAGTCCCTGTAGACCTGTTGATACCCGAAAAAACCTACTTTTTTTTCTCCCACACCATTAAGGAACAAACTTACAATCGAAAGTTATTACAAGCCGTTTTGGCCAAAAACATCCGCTTGATCGACTACGAAGTATTGACCGATGAACAAGGACAGCGCCTGATTGCATTTGGCAAATTTGCAGGGATGGTGGGTGCGCACAATGCTTTGTGGACTTACGCCCAACGTACAGGTAAGTTCCAACTCAAACGGATGAAAGACTGCAAAGACTACGCCGAGGCTATTGACATTTACAAACGTACACCCTGGCCGCCGATCAAAATTGTACTCACTGGCAGCGGCCGGGTAGGCATTGGCGCAGCAGTCGTTTTGCGCGACATGGGCATTCGGGAAGTGGACCCAATCGAGTTTTTGATGGAGGAGTTTAAGGAACCCGTTTTTACCATCCTGCATTCGGAAGATTATGCCGGGCGAAAAGATCGGCATCATTTTGACAAGCCCCGTTTTCATAGCCACCCAGAGGAATACCGTAGCATTTTTGAGCCCTATTTCCAAACGGCGGATGTGATGATCAACGGGATTTTTTGGAACAATCGAGCGCCGGCATTTTTTAGCAAAGAAGAAATGCGTAGGCCAGATTTCCGCATCCGGGTGATTGCAGATATAACCTGCGATCTTGCTCCGATCTCCTCCATCCCTGCTACCTTAAAAGCTTCAACCATTGCTGAGCCCGTTTTTGGTTATGATCCTTTTACGGAAGCGGAATGTGCGCCATATCAGGAGCATTGTATCGATATGATGAGCATCGACAACTTGCCAAATGAGTTGCCTCGGGATGCCTCTACGGCTTTTGGTTCGATGTTTATATACCGCATTTTGCCAGAGTTGTTGAAAGCAAAAAGTGAGGTATTGGAGCGGGCGACGATTGCTGAGGGGGGGGAATTGACGCCGAGATATACGTATTTGCAGGGGTATGTGGAAGGGAGATGATTTCGGATTGCTGATTTCGGATTTCGGCAGTCTTTAAGCCTAAAATTTAATCAAAATCCGAAATCAGCTATCTATGAGCTCAACCCAGCCAGTTCAAAATATTCCGCTCAATGCGTTCCTGAATATTCGCCGTATCCGCCTTCACAAACCCCGTCCCAGTAATCCGCTCATACAACTCGATGTAGCGATTTGAAATTTCCCAGACGAACTCATCCGACATGGCCGGGATGGTCTGCCCTTCCTTGCCTTGAAAACCATTTTCAATCAGCCATTCGCGGACAAATTCTTTGGAAAGTTGTTTCTGGCGTTCACCTTTAGCTTGGCGCTCGGCATAGCCATCCAGGTAAAAATAGCGGGAGCTATCGGGGGTGTGGATTTCGTCGATGACGTAGATTTTGCCATCTTTTTTGCCAAATTCGTATTTGGTATCCACCAGAATCAGG
>JAAFHQ010000435.1 GCA_013298445.1 Chitinophagales bacterium
GTAAAAATCTCACCGCGGGCTTCCATGGCCACCCTTTTGCCCGTTGGAGAAAGGGCTGCATTGCTGACCCGTTTGTTGACATTTTCCCAACGGGTTTCGGCCCAGGGGAAATCGCCGCGCACGGTGATCTCCAGTTGTTTGGGGCTTCCTGAAGCGGCATCCAGGGTGTGCAGGTAGCCATCCCGTTCAAAGATGAGGGTGCTCTTATCACCAGATAGCCATTTTACGTTGCTGCCAGTGAACTTGGTTTTTTGCACCAAGGCACCAGTACTCGGGGTATAGGCCCAGATGTTGACGGTCCAGTCGCGGTCTGATAGGAAGTAGATGGTATTGCCGAGCCACAAAGGCTGGGTATCGGTGCTGCGTTCACAAGGGATGGGTGTTTCGCTCAGATCATTCAGATCCAGAATAGATAAGGATGTGTTTTGACCACCCCGGTATTCGCGCCATTCTACGTCCCAGCGGCTCATGCGGTCCACCACAATGCGGTTTTGGTTGGGGGCATATGAGCCATCAAAACCCCAGGGCGCAGGTAGTAGGGTAGAGGGGCCACCCTGGGTAGCAACCGTCCATAGGCGGTTGTAGGTGGTGGCGGTTTCGCGGGAGGAGGCATAAAGCACGCGCTTTCCGTCGTTGGTCCAGCCCCGGGCAAAGGCGGCAGAGGGATGCCAGGTCAGGCGAGTTGGAGTGCCACCTTCGATGGAGACGATGTATACTGAGTTTGAGCCAGTTCGATCTGATGTAAAGGCGATCCAGCGACCATCGGGAGAAAAATGAGGGTCGCTTTCTACCGCAGTGGTACTGGTGAGTCGGCGGGCTTCACCGCCAGTACGGGCGCTTATCCATAAGTCGCCTCCGTATACAAAAGTTATGTGTTGTTCGCTGAGGCTGGGTTGGCGCAATAGGCGGGTCCCTTGGGCCTGGCTATTGTTGAGATAAAATGCGGCCAGCAATAAACAAACAAGCCAGCGGAAATGCTTTAGGTGTTGAGGAAAAACAGGACTCATTTTGAACTTGGTTTTATGGTTTGGTGCGTTGAAGGCCTACAAGTATAGGGATCGCAGGGTGAAATACCAAATTGCTGGTAGGCTTTGTTTTGTAGCAAACGAAGGTTGTAAGTCATGGTACAAATAGGAAAGCCCAGGCAAGTGAAGAAAATTAGGGCTTCAATTGTCAAAGGTCAATGATTTTATTTCTGTTGGAGCGTATATTTTGGAAAAATCAGGGTTATGAAAAGGCTGATATTCTGGATGTTGTTTTTGGTCTCTGGGCAACTTACCTGGGCTCAGGTTGATCCCAACCAAAAACTGAATTACAAACCCTGGATTGTTGTCAACAAAATGGACAATAGAGCCGGAGACGTGTCAGGTAAACTTGCTGCCTTGGAAGAATCGAGCATAGTTTTGATTAACCCGGTAACACCAGGCACTTCGGACTATCGGTACATTCCAGTGAGTTCAATAGAATTCCTCAAAGTTCAAGGTAAAGCAAGCCTTGCATCGCGTTTTTTTGCAGGCGCACTAATCGGAGGCGTTGCTGCTTATGCACTGTCCAAAGGCTTGGATCAGAGTGGCCGATCAGAAGCTGCTGGGCAGTCTGCGGCTACTGGAGCACTCATTGGTGGGGCATTGGGAATGGTTGTGTTTCAATTCCGGGATTTTAATTTGCGGATTGCCATCAATGGACGTCAAGATATGTACGAGGCGAATAAACCTGGAATGAAAAAGTGGGTATTGGAGTGAAGGAAAAAACGCCAATACCCACTCCCCAAACTAGGGCAAGCTGAATTGTTTGAACCAGGCCCAATGGTAAACGGCAGCTTTCATCGGATGGTTAATCCCATTCGGGTATTCATGTTCCAAACCTTTGACTTCAACCATTTTAAAGACATGGTCAGCACGACCAGATAAGCCCTGGTAATCTGCAGTCACTACCGAATTTGGGTCGCCGCTAGGGGTGTAACTGGATTCTTTGAGTTGAAAAGTATTGATGTAGGGTTTAGGTTGAACAGTATAAAGGTAGGGATACTCTTTGTACAATTGAGGAAAGCCCATTGGCACGGCACCACCTACGGGTAACCCTACTCCTTTGACTATCTTTCCATCCATATTGCCAAAAAACAACATCGTTGGCAACAAACGAACCGGGGTGTAAACAGAATCCCGGGGCAAGGCACCACCACCTCCACAGGATACCACTGCGGCAATGAGGTCGGAGAGTTTAACGGCGCAGGTTGCGCTGAACTGGCCGCCATTGGAGAAACCTGCAGCGTAAATACGTTTGGCATCTACCTTGAATTTGGCACTTAAATCTGCCAGCATGGCCCGCATAAATTTGAGGTCATCCTTGAGCACTGCTCCAGGGCAAAAAGCAAAACCACCGGGCAGGCTATTCCATTTGCTAATCGTCTGAGTGACCCCATCCTCCGTAACACAATAGACTAGTGCAGAGGGGTAAACCGTAAGAATATTTTCGGACTCACCCACTTCTTTCCAGCCTGAGATGTTGTAAAACTGTTCTCCACTTTGGTTGCTTCCGTGAAACATGATGACTACTGGAGTAGCGCTCGTTCCGGTATAACCCTTAGGAACGTGGACATAATATTCACGTTCTACACCATCAGAAGTAAGGGTGAAGCGGTTTTTTCCGATGCTGAATTTTGGAGTCGCGGCAGATTCCTTCTCCTTTTGACAGGCGAACAGCAGGGATAGGCTTAGCATTAACAAAAAATTGGTTAATTTCATGGTTTGTAGCATTTTAGGTGAATGCTACAAATATGCGGAGGCTGAGGCTCAATGGAGTAGAACTAGGGGGTGATTTTGGGCTTCAACCAATGAGAAGAATTTGAAAATGAGTAAAAGGAGGTATACCACAGTTTTGGAATGGCGCTTTTCCTAAAACAAGGGATTTAGCTAAAAATAAAGTTGTTCAAGAGTGTATTAAACTCAGCATAGTTCTCCATCCAGGCAAAGTGTGAACTGCTTGGACCTGAGAAGACATGGATGCGGCTATTGGTGTAAAATTGTTGTTGAAAAAATACCGATTGGTAAGGCACTACACTCTTTTCTCCACAAAATAAATAAGTTGGAATGTCAATTTGGTGGTTGAGCAATTTGTCGATCCAGTTGTTGGTTTGGTTTGAAAACAGCATTTGGGCCGTAGATGTCAAACTATACCGGTTGACTTTTTCGAAAATCAAGTCAATGACACCTGGATGTTCCGTATGAAATTCGTCTGAAAACTGTGGTTTGATTTGATCTTCTCTAAACTTTCGAGCTGAATGATCGCCCTTGATCAGGAGGTTATAGGCTTTGAATAAATCATTTAAGGGTACGATTGAGCCGTAGTCGAGGTTTTGATCAGGAGTGTTAGCGGGATTTTGAAGTAAAACCGTCATCTCGTCGAGTAAGACAAATTTTGAAATCCTGTTTTGCCCATAAGTCAACATGTATTGCCACCACAAGGCTACACCAATGGAATGGCCCATCGCGATGAAATTTCCGATTTTACAGTAGTTGATGAATTCATGTAAATCAATGGCACACCTGTCTACAGAATTCCCATAAGTAGAATTCGTTTGATATCCCCGGACGATAAAAATATATACATTGTAATATCGCCTTATCAGCGAATTGGTCAAAAGCAATGGTGAACATACATCTGGTGACATGTTCCATGCCAAGGTAATGACAATTGAGCCAATGGGTTCAATTGCAGGTTGATGGTGATAAAACAGAGTAGAGTTGTCGGAGCTTGTGAATTCGGAGAGTGGTAAACTGCTCCAGTGGAATGCATTTTCTGTCATGATGGGAATGAATTTTAAATACCATCAAACATAATAATCTCCTTTCGTTTTGAAAGATGAAAGGTACACATCAGCATCGTTTTTTTTGTCAGTTTTTAACAATGAAAACGAAGGAGCACACCTTTCATCTCTCAATTTATTAACTTCTCCTAAAACCTCAACATCTTCTTTGTTTCTCTGCCACCCGCCGTCTGCAACGTGTAGTAGAACAAACCTTTCACATGTCCCAGGTCTTGTGCATCAAGCGAAATTTGATGACTGCCTTCCGCCAAAACTGCGGACTGTTTATGGATCAATTTGCCTTGTAGGTCCCAAACTGTAAGGGTGACCGCGCCAGCTGCGGGCAACGAAAAGTTGATGAGGGTCTCCTCGTGGAAAGGGTTGGGCTGGTTTTGTTCCAGCGTCAAGCCACTTTTCAGCTTTTGATCACCACTGAGATTCAAACTACTCAAGTTCGCCAACTGGCTATCTTCCTGGAATTGACTAGCTGTAGGGACATAACTTCCATCTAGGTCACCCAATTTGATGGCTACGAAGTCGGCAATCACCCCGGTTTCCAACTTGTTGATGGCCACTGAATCGGGATATTTTCCCGGCTTCAAAGAGCGGGGCACGGTGTATCGTGCGTCGACAAAACGCCAGCAATTGCCCTGAGGGAAAGAGTCTCGTTGGAAAATGATTTGTCGCAATTTGGCAAAGTCTTCTGTATTGATCTCTCCATTTTGGTCGATGTCAGCGGCCAGGATTTGATAGGGGCTGAAGTTGTCCAGTTTGTTTTGCAACAGTTCCAGCATCAGGTTCAGGTCGCGGGTATTGACTCCATTGGCATCACCTGCCTTCATTTTGGGGCGCACCACATAACTTTGACCTTCTGGCAACTCCTTAAAGCGGTAAAATCCGTCCTTGTCCGTTTTGGTTTGGTAGGCTGCTATATCCTGGAGTGCATCCAGCGGTATATTTCGCATCCGGGTTCCTTGTGCCGTAGCAATCGTACCCGTAATACCAGGCAAAACCGGGCAAATCCCTCGATTGTCCTGTACTAAAAGGTAAGTGACACAATAGCCGTGATTGCCCAGGTTGTCCCAGGCGTGCAATTCGATGTCCACTTTTTGACCCGCTTCAGCACAAGTGAAAGTCAGCGAAGTGCTGTCGATATGAGCCTTTTGACCCACTCGATTGATGGAATAACGGGTGATTTTTTTCAAACCATTTTTATCCACCTCGGGCCCTTGACCATTGCAGTCGTAAGCTGGGCTGGCCACATAATCGCTGGCCCACACGGTGTTCATTGCTCCCCCACGGCCATCGGGCATGAGTGCCATTGCCAAACCTTGTTTACAAGTAGGCGCAGGTGCACTACAATCGCGCACTTCAAAGGGTATGCGGGTCGGCAAGGATAAGTTACCACACTGATCTCGTACCACCACGATCAAATCGTGTTTGCCTTCGGGGAGATTGGCGATTTTGATGGTAAAAGTCCCGTTTTTATTGTCTTTCGTACTCCAGCGGGTGTCGAAATTGGCAGGCATCCGCATGTTGCTAAGACTCTGGAATGGGGCGATCATGATGGACGGGATTTCCAGACTCACCGTTTCCGAGCAGTTGTCGCTGGCCGCAAATGTCACCTCAATGGCGCCTTTGCAGGCGTTCAAATCCGTTTGGAATTTGGGTAAAACGGGCACCGTAACCACTGGCCGAACATCATCGTACACTTTAATCACCTGAG
>JAAFHQ010000436.1 GCA_013298445.1 Chitinophagales bacterium
GCGTTGGGGTACCTGCGGCAGGCAAGTGGAAAGAGGTGCTCAGCAGTGATGCCAAAATTTACAACGGCACCGGAGATCACCTTAACGGCACCGTCAAAGCGGACAAACAGGAATGGAATGGCCGGGAACACTCGATTGAGTTTACCTTGCCACCATTGGCTACTGTGATTTTTCAAAAGGTGTAAAAGATTTGATAGCTAAAAAATAGAATGGCGTGGGTGGAACGGAAGGACTGCTCACGCCGTTTGTATTTGTGGGAATTTTGGCATAAATTGGGCTAAAATTACAATCCAAATTTTATGGAAGATTGGAGAACATTGATCTCGGTGAATCCTAATGTTTGTCATGGCCAGGCAGTGATTGCAGGTACACGAATTCCGGTATTCGTGGTGATGGATAACTTGGCTGCACTAATAGGCCCAGAAGAAATCATTAAAAGTTACCCTACACTTACATTGGAAGGGATTAAAGCGGCCATAGCTTATGCTGCTGAGTTGACAAAAGAACGGGTACTTGAAATAAGAGCTTGATGAAGTTTAAAAAGATAAGGTGCGGATTAGAGATTAAAATCTATAAATACCCGACATGGAAATACTAATTATTCAAGGATTTGCAGATGCAGGACACAGAATTATCATTGAAAAAATAAGTAAAGCACTCAATTACCATCACTTATCGTTAATTCACCTCATCCGGCAAGAAGTAGCAACTGAAACTTCAATCGGGCAATCATTACGCATCTTCATGAATAAAGGCGAGGTTTTACCATCTTCTCTGGTTCAAGAGGTGCTAGAAAATGCAATAAACAAATGCGTAGAAAAAAAAGGAATTTTGATAGAAGGATACCCTCGGAGCCCTCTTCATGCTGAGTTACTTTTAGGTTTTTTGTCACAAAACCCTAAAAATAGAATAAAAGCCTGTTTTTTATCTACCCTCAAAGAAGCCATTATTGCTCGCTTAAAATCAAAAAATCATTTGGGAGATTTTGATGAAGTATTGATCTTGGAACGGCTTAACAACAGTGAGCGTGAAGCCAATGAGCTCAAAACCTACCTGGAATCCAGAATTGAGGTGGTGGCCATTGATGGGGCGGGAACCATTGATGAAGTCTCAAACCGACTACTTACAGCCCTCAAAGTTTGACTTTTTTCCTAAATTCATCTAAATTTGGATGTTCAGCTAAGTAAAATTTCATGATAGCAAGCAAATCGCCACAGCCATCAAACAAGCCTGCAAAAAAAATACCTAAGCAGCTCATTTATGAAATCATAGATGGTCAGCCTTTTTATCGTAAAGGGTATAAAGAAGTATTAGCAGGTCAGAAAAATATAGTAGATATTATGGGCTCGAGTTCCTTGCAAGCTTTTATCATCAGCTTCATTTTAAAAACCTTGTACAAACAACTCGATGACCAGTTATACCTGATTTTTACCAATGAAGCTGGTTTGCATTTAGACAAAGGGAATAATCTCGCTGGGGATATCCTGATCTACGAGGACCAATCACTCTCTATCGAAAATATCAATGAGAATTACTTTTCGCTACCCCCTAAAATAGTGATTGAAGTGGACATAAGTGCCGAAGTACCCAGTTTGGAAGTAGAGGGATACGTTCACAATAAAACCAAAAAACTATTGAATTTTGGAGTTGAAAAAGTAATCTGGATTACTACAGTTTCTAAAAAAGTGTTAATCGCAACTAAGGAATCAGACTGGACCATCAAAGATTGGGACAAAGCAATTGAAATATTGCCCGACGTAACTTTCAGCATCGGCCAATACTTAAAAGACAAAGGCTCCAAATTTGCGTAAAACGCTTTCCGACCTCCTCCTCGGCCTCGCCATCGGCGACGCCTACGCCGCTGGTCTCGAATTCCAGGACCGCGACTGGATTCGCCAACACGTCGATTTTACCCGCTTCATCAATATGCGGGAGCACATCCAAGTTGCCCCCGAAAAATTAGCAGCTTTTACCACCCATTACCAAGCCTGGGATTACACCGACGATACCGAAATGACCATTGGCTCCATCAAAGCCCTGTGCAGTGGTCAACACATCACTGAACAGCTCCTGGTAGACCATTGGGAGGCCGAATACCGCGAGGGTCTTCAGCGCAAAGGCTATGGCCGCAATGGCCACGGCTCGATGGCCTGGTATTACGAAGGTCGGCTGAGCATAGCGGAGGTACGTGATTTCCAGCGCCATCGCCCTAATCCGGGCAACGCTCCGGCCATGCGGGCAATTCCTTTTGGTCTGGTGCCTGAAGAGTTGGTCAATCCTTACGCGGCCATCAATGCCATGGCCACCCACCCCAATGCTCAGGCAGTGCAGTCTTCCCAAATTGTAGCCCGGGCAGCGCGGTATTTTTTAGTAGAGAATGGAACTACTGATGCTTTGATTCCTTATTGTTTGCAAAAAATCGAGCTGGATGAGGGCTATCAAAACTACCTGCAAGCAGTGAATGAACTCCCGTCCTATGAGGACTTGGGTGATGCAGAATTTGCTCTACTACTTGGGCCACAACCCATTCAAGAGCCCTATTTTTTACCGGGTATCAAGGGTTTACCTTCGGATTCGAAATATACGGCAGGTGCGGTTTTGTACATCCTGAAACAGGCCAGCGATGCATTTGATGCCTTAAAAAAGTCGGTTTATTTGGGTGGCGATGTGGATTCTCTGGCGGCGCTGACAACAGGGATTCTGGCTGGACGATTGGGGGTGGAGTCCTTGCCTGCTTATATGATCGAGGCCGTTGAGGGGAAAGGGTATCTAGAAAAAATTGCAGCCATGTGGGGCGAAGCTTTGGTTCGGAACGCTGAAGCAATAAAGTAGTCAATGAGCGTTTTATCCTACAAGATGGTGCATATTTGACCTTTTCGAAAGTCTGAAACTTTCGAAAAAGGGTTTCCAGGTTGTGCTTAAATCTCAAATTTAAGCTGCCTTTTCGAAAGTTTTAGACTTTCGAAAAGCTCTTTACCGCAAGATGTTCGAGAAGAAATCACCAGACTAAAACCTCAGAACGGGAAACAATAGCCTGGGTTTCGTCAAAGTATAGCATCCCAACTTTGGTAGAATATTTTTAGTTTCATTTTCCCCCACATCGGGGGATATTCCTTTCCCTTTCATCGCCTAGCTTCGCTGAACAAATCAACGGTTTATGCGTACCACCAGCCTACTTTTACTCCTTCTCCTTTCCAGCCTGTCTGCTTTTGCCCAGCCCCAACGCAAGGCCATCATGGGCTTGCTGGGCAAAGAAAGCCCCAGCGGCATTCTCGTCGACAGCATTTTGCCCAATACCACCCTGGCCAGTGCTGGCCTAAAAAAGGGTGACCTGCTCACCGAGCTCAACAACAAAGCCCTCAAAAAAATGGCCGACTACAACGCTCTGGCAAGCCTTGTACGCAATGGCGACAAGGTCAATGTCCGCTACCAACGCGATGGGGCCAGTAATTTCAGAACCATTACTGCGGTGATGCGACCATTTGAAAGTTCGCCCATTGCTGACATTCAATACGATTGGGTCAAATTCAAAGAGGGATACCTGCGGACCATCACGCACAAACCCAAGGGCAAAAGTAATGTGCCCTGCATCTTGCTCATCCCTGGCTACGGTTGCGGCAGCATCGAAAACTACAGTGCCAGCTACAACGGTAAACTGATGAATGAGTGGCTAAAAAATGGCTACGCCGTAGTGACCATTGAAAAAAGTGGTCTGGGCGACAGCGATGGTTGTGCCCCTTGTACCGAAGTAGACCTGGCCACCGACATCGAGAGTTTTGATGCAGGCTACCGCTACATGGAGCAATTGCCATTTGTAGACAAATCCAATCTATTCATCTGGGGCCACAGCATGGGCGGCACCATTGCACCCGAAGTAGCCAAGCGACATACTCCGCGGGGCGTCATGGTTTTTGCTTGTGTGTTTCGACCCTGGAGTGAATTTTTGCTCGAAATGCACCGGGTGCAGAAACCTTTGATGGAAAACCTCAGTTATCAGCAAACCGAAACCTTCGTGCGGCAAATCCAGAAAGTTTATTACGAGTTGTTTGTGCTCAAAAAAAGCCCGACCCAACTCCATGAAGTTCCTGAATACAAGGCGATTGTCGAATCCGAACTCAATTACCAGCCTGGAAGCAACAACATGTGGGGTCGCCACTGGCGCTTTTGGCAACAACTGGATTCGGTCAATCTGGCTGAAAGTTGGCGGCAAACCAATTGCCCGGTCCTGATCCTGCACGGCGGCGCGGATTACGAGCAATGTAGCCTGGTGGAACCCTTGATGATTCAAAAAACCGTCAACGAAGCTCATCCCAATACAGCCACTTGGGTGACCATTCCCGACCTGGACCATTTTATGATGAAAAGTAAAGATTGGACAGAGGCGTATCAAAACTTCAAAACGCAGCAGTATACGAAGGGGAATTTTAATCCGAAAATTGCGGAGGAAACGCTGAGTTGGTTGGAGAAACTGCGACCTTGATCCTTAGGTGCCTCTTAAGTGCCTTAGGTTTCTTAGGTGGTGAAAAAAAAAATTGCGTAGCAAGATTTTCACCACCTAAGAAACCTTAGACACCAAAGGGACACCTAAGCTAGGTAGACTAAAAAAACGAATCGATTTTACACATCTCCAGGCACTGCTCCCACAACTGCGCCCGATCCTCCTCTATGTACGTATACTTCGCTGAAGGTTTTGGTTTACACTTGTCCCAGTACAAACCACTTTGGCCCTTGGCCTCTGCTGCGCTGGCACAAAAGATTTGGCAAAGCGCCCCTTCTGCAGGGCTTACCCCGCCACTGCGCCGGATCTTCCAAGCCAAGGCGTGCAACCAATTCGTACGTTTGACGCCGATATCGGTTTTTACCAAACCTGGCTGGATGGCATAGCTGGATACATTTTCTTCTTGTTTGCGTTTGTGCAACTCGGACACAAACATCACATTTGCCCCCTTGGACTGGGCGTAGGCGCGCAAACCGTGGTATTTGTTGGTCAGGTTCAGGTCGGCATAATTGACCTTGAATTGGAAGTGAGAATCAGAAGCCACACAAACAATCCGACCATCTTCGGCCTTGCGAATCGCTGGATACAACACGTGACTCATCAACACATAGGCCAGGTGATTCACGGCAAACATGGTTTCCACCCCATCCTCGGTCAGCGAATGCTGGGAAATCCAGGTGCCCGCATTGTTCACCAGGGTATCAATGACGGGGTATTTATCCAAAATGAGTTTACCCGTTTCTCGAATCGAAGCTTGTGAAGCCAAATCTACGGTCAACAACTCCAATTGATCGTTTTGGGTGGCCGCGAATATTTTATCCAGTGCTTCCTGGCCTTTGTCGGCGCTACGGCTGAGCAAAATGACTCGGGCGCCTTGGGTAGCCAGGGCCTTGGCCGTTTCAAATCCCAGACCAGAGTTCGCCCCGGTAACCACTGCTATTTTGTTCTTCATTACTTCCAAAAATTTGGGCGAAATTAATACGGATCAGGCTTCTGGCAATAATTTTTTTCAAAACCTCCGATTT
>JAAFHQ010000437.1 GCA_013298445.1 Chitinophagales bacterium
TTTTATGAACCTTAGGGGCATCCGCTCCTCCGAATGCCACATCGATATCCTGTGTGGACAAAACAATGGGTATCCCCAAATCGAAAACTTTCGCGACGTAGCCCAGGCAGTGGGGTTGATGAGCATTAGAGGCACTTCCATCTGTACCGGATATCTGGTCAACAACGGCAAGGAAGACTGTAAGCCTTATTTTGTTACCGCCCGCCATTGCCAAAGCCGTACCTCCGATGCACCCTCTTTGGTGGTGTATTGGAATTTTCAAAATAGTTTTTGCCGTCAACCTGGCAGTGTAGCTAATGCTTCAACTGGCGATGGTGCATTCACCATTTTTAATTCAGGAATGGTCCAAAGGGCTACCAACGCCAATTCCGATTTTACTCTTTTGGAACTCGACGACCCGGTCGTACCCAATGCCAATGCCTATTTCGCGGGATGGAACGCCACCATGCAAACCCCCAGCGATGGCGTAGTCACCATCCATCAGGCGGGTAGTGAGGAAAAACGCTTCAGTTATTCCAGCCGTAGTACCTATCTCGGCAATTGGGGGGCATCTACCCGGGTAGCCGATGGTTCCCATTTGATCGTTCCGAGATGGGACATCGGTAGTACCGAAGACGGTTCTTCGGGTGCACCTTTGTTCAACTTGAAAGGCCAGGTGTTGGGTCAACTGCACGGTGGAACCGCCCTTTGTGGCAATACCGGTTACGATTCTTTTGGCAGCTTCGACGCTTCCTGGGATGCAGGCACCAGTCAAACCAACCGATTAAAAGAGTGGCTCGATCCCAATCGTAGTGCACTTGAAGAAATGCCCGGCCGCTGGCAATACCAATGTGGCAACAACATCAACATTGATCAGGAAATTCGCAGGGTTTGTGGCATTGGAAAAGCGACCTGGAACCTCCAGGTGAACAACCCTAATACACTCTCCGTGCGTTTTCGGGTAGTGGATTTGCCAGCAGGCCTGGTTGCCCGATTTGGCAGCAATCCAACTACGGGCACCAAAACCACCCTGGAAATCAGCAATGAATCAGGTTCACTTTCTGGATTCCAAACCCTTAAAATACAAGCCATTATTGGTACGGATACCCTGTCTCGCTTCATCTTGTTAGAGGTTGTTCAAACTCCCGGTCAGGTAAAAGCCCTGGAGCCCCAAAATGGCGACAATCTGGTGCCTTTACCCGTGCAACTGAGTTGGCACAAAGCAAATTTCGTACAACGTTATTCGGTACTATTGGCCACTGATCCTGGCTTTAAAAACATCGTGGGGCGTTACAACACCTTTGATACCACTTATCAAATTGAAAGGCTGGACTTAAAAGGGTCTTTTTACTGGAAAGTATGGGGGACCAACGTTTGTGATACCAGTCAAATTCCAAATACCTATCAGGAATTTTCCATTGCCCCCAGCATTCGGGCTTCGGTTTTGCCCGATTTCCAGGCCAGGTGCCAGGCAGACTCGCTGGTTTTTTCCCTCAAGGCAGCAGATGGTTACCAGGGCTCGGCAGTGTTGAGTTATCGACTTTCTCCGCGTCTGCCCTTGTCACTGACCTTTAGTGAAGACCCCGCCAAAATCAATGCTGGCATCTTCTTCCAGGCCAAGGCCAAAAATTTGCGGCAGCTTTTACCAGGCACATATGAGCTTACTTTTTACACCAGCCAGAATAAACTGCGCGACAGCATAAAGGTCAATTTTGAAATTTCTTCACCCCCTTCAATCCCGGTACTTAACACGCCTGCTGCTTCGACGGTGACATTGGATCAGCGCCCACGTTTGTCCTGGAGTGGTAAGGGGTCCAATTTGCGTTATGAGTTGGAAGTTGCTTCCGATTCCCTTTTTAAGTTCCCAATTTGGGTGGCTAATCTGGAGGTGACGGAGTACCAACGCGCTCAGGATTTGGCCCCCGGTCGCTATTTTTGGCGGGTAAAAGCGACCAATTTGTGCGCTACAATTTTTTCCCCGGTGCGGGCCTTCACCGTTTTTCAAAGCAATTTGCAAAAAATCAACAACCTGGATGTCGGACTGGAGCCCGTGCCAAGTACAGGTAAAGTCAATATCCATCTATCCACTGCTATAGACGGGGCCAGCATGGAGCTGTACAATATGAGTGGCCAACTCTTGGAAACCTTTGTTCCTGGACAGGTATTCCAAGACTGGAGTCTGGACTTGGGGCGTTACCCTGCGGGGATGTATGTGATTCGACTCAAACATCGGCAATCCTCGGTGGGGTTGCGGTTGATTTTGCAACGCTAAATTTAGGCTTACGTTTACTAAACTTTTGAAGTTTAGTAAACGTAAGCCTAAATTTAGCGTTACTTCAACTTTCGCTTCACCCCTTCAAAAGTCATTTTTACATCTTTAATCGTGCCATCAGCATTGAAATAAAGGCGATCAATGCACACCACCCGGTGATCTCTATCAAAATTGGGGATCGGGCGGCGGTGATAAACCATATACCATTCATCCGTATTCGGAATATTGATGACCGAATGGTGCCCGGCGCCAGTAGCGATGGTTTCATCGGCCTTTAAAATCGTGCCGATTTTTTGGAAAGGGCCCATCACCCCATCCGCGACGGCGTAGGCTACTTTGTAGGTGCCGTTGGTCCAACCACCTTCCGACCACATGAGGTAATATTTTCCATTGCGGATAAACATCGTCGGCCCTTCGACATAGCCTTCCGGGGTGATCTCTTTGACCAAATCGCCATTTGGGAAGGGTGTCAAAGCCGTAAAATCAGCATTGAGCTTGCCAATGTTGCAATGCCCCCAGCCTCCGTAAATGATGTAGTATTGCTGGTCTTTGTCCTGAAAAACGAACTGGTCAATGGGCTGGGCTTTATTGTAAAAATGGTTGATCAACGGTTTGCCCAAATAGTCTCGATAAGGGCCTTCGGGCCGGTTGGCCACCGCAATCCCAATGCCACCCATCGTATCATCTTTCACTTTGTTCCTTTCGGCACTTTGGATGTCATTTGCCGAAAAAAACAAGAAATATTGCTGGTCCTTTTCTACAATCGAGGGTGCCCACATGGCCATATTGGCCCATTTGATTGCGTTGGTATCGAGAATTCTGGGGTGCTTTTTCCAGTTTACGAGGTCTTTGGAAGAAAAGGCATCTAGAAAAACCTGGGCTTTGTATTTGGCTGAAAAAGTGGGAAACACCCAGAATTTGTTATCCAAAATCACGCCTTCTGGATCGGCGTACCAGCCTTCAAAAATGGGATTTTGGGGTGCTTTTGCTTTCGCGGTGGCGCGGGTTTGCCCCGATGGTATAGCCAGTACTTCCTGCTCTTTTACCGGGGCACCAAAGTTCGGTGTCCCATCAGCATTCCAGCTGAATTTTTGCATTCTGGGGGATCGGAAATTGCCACAACCTTGTCCGGGTTTTGCATTTGCATGGTACAAAATCCAGTCCTCTTTGCCATCCGGCGATTTGAAAAATGAATTGTGGCCGGGGGCATATACCCCGTTTTCAGGAGAAGCTTTAAAAAGGGGCTGGGGGGATTTGGTCCAGCTTTTGGCATTGAGTAAGTCCGCGTTTTTATCCGCACTCAACATGCCTAAGGCATAAAAATCGGTCCAACATCCACTAGCAGAATATATGATGAACAGCTTGTCCTCGTGCTTCAAAATTTGCGGCCCTTCGTTGACATTGACATGGCTGGGATTGCCCGGCAAATCACCGTGTTTTTCCCAATCAAAGTCCGAACCGGAAAGCATAACCCTGGGCCCATCAATCGTCCAGGGGTTTTTCATTTTGGCGATGTAAATGTTTTGCTGCACGTTGACATCCCCTTCCCAGCCCGACCAAATCATGTACAATTGGCCATTGTGCTCAAAAACATCCCCATCGATGGCCCATTTGTCGGAGGCATCGGCTACTTTTCCTTTAAAATCCCAATTGCCTTGCATCGGGTCAGGGGAAGCATTTTCCAGGACATACATGCGGTGATGGTTGTTGTCGCCGTCATCAGCTGCAAAATACATGTACCATTTGCCTTGGATAAAATGGATCTCCGGGGCCCAGATTTCCTTGGAATACATCGTGCCTGGTGGTGGAGTCCAAATGATTTTTGCCTGGGCTGTTTTGAGGTTGGCCAGGTTTTGGGTTTTCCAAATGCCCAATCTGTTGCCCATGGTGTGGGTATAATAGTAGTAACCGTCCTTGTAAAAGCTATAAGGATCGGCACCAGAGGGCAATAAGGGATTGGTGAAGGTTCCCTGGGCGATGCCAGTGAAAATCAGGCTAAAAAATAGCGCTAAAAGCAAAAGGAATTTTTTCATCGCGGTATGAACATTTCTTGTGGCAGCAAGATATATTCATTGTGCAGATTTTTACTTGGGGATTTTGATCTCATACAACTTTCCGGCCCGATTGCTCAACTTAGAATCAATCAGCCAGGGGTTGTAGATTTTGAGCATCCGATAGGTGGTATTGTGCTCTTTGGCAAAGTCGCCCAGGCTCAAAATGGGCGTTTTGACTTCTACAATTTTGTAATTGTCGAGAGGAGGGTAATTGTCATTGTCGAGGTAAAAGCCGTATTGCTGGGGGTTTTCAAAAATGTCTTTGACTGCAATGAGGCGAAAGAAATAGCGTAAAGTCTCATCGGGCAGGTTGAGTTCATAATAGGACTCGGCGCGTTGGAGTTTGATGTCGCTGGCGAGGCGGGTTGGGCCCATGTTGTAGGCAGCTGCAACGAGTGCCCAGGAACCAAAGCGTTTTTTGAGGTCTTTCAGGTATTTTATCCCCGCACGAGTCGATTTTTCTACGTGGTAGCGTTCGTCCACTTCTTCATTTACTTCCAGGCCATAATAATCGGCTGAACTTTTCATAAACTGCCAAAGCCCCTTAGCCCCCGCCGAAGAAGTGGCGTTGCTGAGGTTACTTTCGATTACAGGGAAATATTTCAAATCGTTGGGTAGGTCATTTTCAGCCAATACTTTTTCAATCAATGGGAAGTAACGTGCAGTGCGTTTGATGTTGATCAGGGTATTGGCGTGTAGGTAAGAGTTGATCAGCAGTTCTTTTTCCAGCCGTTCCCGCACATCGAAACTTTCGCTAGGCACCACTTCGCCTGCAAAATCGAACTTGCGATTGAGGTTCACACTTTTGATGACTTGCGGCAAGCTATCATTGGCAGCACCATTGCTACCCGAACGCAAGCCGCTGTAAGAACTCAAAAGTGCAATGGTAAAAAGTGCGGCTGCTACCGCAACGTAGATGCGAAGTCCCTTTTGCATAGTTGAAAAGTATATATGTGGACCAAAGATACAAAAAAATGCAGCCTTGGACACTGTTGTTTAGCCGTTTAGGCTTTTCGCTTATAGATGGGCACGGTAGAACAGGGCTCCCCGTACATGATGCTCAGTGCATGCGGCTTGAGCAAGCGGGTCAGTTCCAGATAAGCGGAAGGTGGCACGGGTTTGTCGCTACACCCTTTGATGACGATGCGTTGGTCGGTATAAGCAGCAGGATCGATTTGCCCCAAAGATCGGTTAAAAGCCGCCTTGTAATAA
>JAAFHQ010000438.1 GCA_013298445.1 Chitinophagales bacterium
GAGAACCCGCAGCGGAGCTACCTGGAATCCATCACTACCCTGCCCACGCTCAACATCAATGGTATAGAAAGCGCCAACGTAGGCCGACTGGCCAGCAACATCATCCCAACTTTGGCAACGGTTACGCTGGATTTGCGGCTGGTGAAAGGCAACGACACCAAACGACAGGTGCAAAAAGTAATCGACCACGTCAAAAAGCAGGGTTATTATGTACTGGATCGCGAACCTACTGAGGAGGAACGCCTGCAACATGCCAACATTGCCGTAATTCGCAACGGGGAAGGTTACAATGCTCAACGCACTTCGATGGATTTGCCCATCTCACAGGCTGTGATTAAAGCAGTGCGGGCAACGAGCAGTCAGGAAATAGTGTTGATGCCTTCGGCAGGTGGAAGTTTGCCGCTTTATTTATTCGAGGAAGTCTTGAGTGTGCCACCGATCACGATCCCGGTGGTGAATTACGACAACAACCAGCACGGCGAGAATGAAAACCTACGGATTGGTTGTTTGTGGGAAGGCATTGAGACGGTGGCGGCAGTGATGCTGATGAAGTGGTGATTTTGCTAGCTAAACCTGTGAATTCTGCAACAATCCTTTGCAATTGTGTAAAACATTTCCCCCAGAAATACTTCACCTTTGTAGCACTGTGAAAACTCGTTTCCAATACTGTGAACTGAGGGTTTCGACAAGTTTACCAAACTTCAAATGATCAAAGGTGACACCCCAAAAATCATCTTTTCGGAGCAGATTGATCAATATTTTATGGGCGTTTATTCGGCCTATAAATTTGTAATCCGCTTTTTTAAAGAAGTATTTGTCCCTCCTTTCCACTTACGCGCCATCATTACCCAGTCTTACGAAATTGGGGTCAAATCACTTGCGCTCATTTCCGTTACGGGTTTCATCATCGGTATCGTTTTTACCAAACAATCGCGCCCTTCCCTGGAAGATTTTGGCGCGGCGTCCTGGTTGCCCAACTTGGTGGGCATTGCCATCATCCGGGCCTTGGGACCTGTCCTGACAGCCCTCATTTGTGCCGGAAAAGTGGGATCGAGCATTGGGGCCGAATTGAGCTCCATGAAAGTCACCGAGCAAATCGAAGCCATGGAGGTTTCGGCCATCAACCCCTTTAAATACCTGGTAGTGACCCGCGTTGTTGCGTCGACCATCATGGTTCCCTTGTTGGCCATGTATTGTGTTTTTATTGGGCTAATTGGCTCCTACATCAACGTGCACGCCGGAGAAACAACCAGCTTCACCACTTTTTTTAAAGATGCCTTTTCGAGCATCACATTCATCGATTTATCCGCAGCTACCGCCAAAGCAACTGTTTATGGCTTTACGATCGGCATCATTGGGTGTTACAAAGGATACAATGCCACCAAAGGCACCCACGGCGTGGGCAAAGCAGCCAATGAAGCAGTGGTATTGGCCATGTTCCTGGTCTTTTTGGAAGAGGTGATCATTGTTCAGGTATCCAACTGGGTGCGATATTTTTAAACCATGGAAAAAACCAACTGTAAAGAGGATAAAAACCAAGGAGAACCAGTTATCTCCATCCAGGGGCTCCACAAATCTTTCGGTGCGCTGGAGGTTTTAAAAGGTATTGATTTGATAGTTTGTAAAGGCGAAAATGTGGCCGTGCTCGGCAAATCCGGCTCCGGCAAGTCGGTGCTGATCAAAATCATTGTGGGCTTGTTGAAGCCAGACCGAGGCAGCTTAAAGGTACTGGAAAAAGAAGTTGAAGCATTGAACGGAAAGGAGCTGGACGAACTGCGCTTGCGCATCGGCTTTTCCTTTCAAAGCAGTGCTTTGTACGACAGCATGAGTGTGTTCCAAAATCTGGCCTTCCCTCTGATCATGAATGTAAAACATCTCGCCAAAAAAGAAGTAGCCGAGGCGGTAGAAGAGGCACTTGAAGCGGTGGGGCTGAAAGACAAAGCGGAACGTATGCCCGCTGAATTGTCCGGGGGACAACGGAAAAGGGTCGGCATCGCCCGGGCCTTAATTTTGAAACCAGAAATCATGTTGTACGATGAACCCACGGCTGGCCTGGACCCGATTACTTCCGCCGAAATCAATGAGTTGATCAACGAAGTGCAGGAAAAATACAATACCAGTTCCATCATCATTACTCACGACCTCACTTGTGCCAAAAACACCTGCAATCGCATCGTTATGCTGGTTGAAGGGAAGTTTTTACCAAGTGGGAAATTTGAAGAACTCTTTAAAACCGATAACCAACAGGTAAAAGATTTTTTCAGTTACAATTTCATCCAATAGACCATGCAAGATCCACAAAATAAACACGCAGTAATGGTGGGAGTCTTTGTTTTAGCGGGGCTTTTGCTACTCGTTGTCGCGATCTTTATGGTCGGCGACATCAACGATACCTTCAAACGAAAAATAGAACTTGTCACCCTTTTTGATGATGTCAATGGCCTGGAAGAGGGCAACAACATTTGGTTTTCTGGGGTGAAAATTGGGACGGTAAGTAGCCTGGCTTTTTATGGCAAATCTCAGGTAGCCGTGGGCATTAAGATCGACACGAAACATCGCCAATACATTAAAAAAGATTCCAAAATCAGAATCAGTGCTGACGGGCTGATTGGCAACAAAATATTGGTGATCTTTGGAGGCAATACCCGCTCGGGAGCAGTAGAAGAAGGCGATACCCTGTTGGTTGAAAAAACTTTTTCCTCAGAGGAAATCCTGAACATGTTCCAGGAAAACAATAAAAACGTGTTGGCCATTACCAGTGATTTTAAAAACATCAGCAAAAAAATTGCGGCAGGTGAAGGCACCATTGGAAAGTTGTTGGCAGAAAACACTTTGTACGATCAACTCAACTCCACCACTGCTTCCCTACAAAACACTTCAGTGAGGGCTGAAGTATTGGTCAATTCACTGGTGGATTTCAGTTCAGGCCTCAACAAAAAAGGTACTCTTGCTTCAGAATTGACCACGGATACAACGGTATTCAAATCGGTGAAAGCCTCGGTTTTTCAACTGAAACAAGCTACCGAAAATGCCTCCGCCATGGTGGCTAACCTCAAAGCCGTGAGTGCCAATCCCAATACGCCGATGGGAGTTTTGATCCAAAATGAGCAATCGGGCACCCAAATGAAAGGCATCATCAAAAACCTGGAAGGCAGTTCCCAAAAATTGGAGGAAAGTATGGAAGCCTTGCAACACAATTTTTTGCTGCGCGGCTTTTTTAAAAAGAAGGCTAAAAAAGCGAAGCAGGATTCATTACTCTTGAAATAAATCAATAGAATTTAAACCCAGCGGGGCCGATTCCAACAACGGATGCCCAAGATGAAGTGCTGATCAATTACTGGAAGTAGTCTTTTTCCGAAGCAACGCCACCAAAGAAACCAACGCCCAGGTCCCTTCCAAAATCGTAAAGGGAATTGATTGGATCAGCACAGAGGACACACAAGCCAGACCTGCTCCGATCAAATTGATCCACATGTACAATCTGCTGTTGTTATCGAGCTTGTTGTACAAATTGAGAAAGTAGGCCAGGAGGATAAGTCCCACGCCGAAGTAACCAATTAAGTCTGCCATATTATTTTGAATTTTCACACCGGCGAATACGCCAATTCCGGCAACCAATGCCGCACATACTCCCCATTCGGGTCATACCGTTTGGCCTGCGTTTCGGTATTAAAATAGCGGTCTTCCCGCGGATCAGAGCCAACGCCAGCCACGTAATTCCAGTTGCCCCAATTGCTGCACACATCGTAATCGATCAGCACCGATTCGAAGTATTCCGCGCCCATTTGCCAGTTTACCCCTAAGTCTTTGACCAGGTAGCTGGCTACGTTTTGGCGGCCCCGGTTGGACATGAAGCCCGTGTGTTTGAGCTCCAACATGTTTGCATCAACAAAGGGGATGCCCGTTTTACCATCGATCCAGGTCTGTAATGCATCAAAGTCATTTTTCCATTTGGGATCGGCGACTCCGCGGGTTCCTCCAATCTGGAAAATTTTACTGCCGTGTTTTTTACCCATGAAGCGGAAAAAATCCCGCCACAACAATTCAAAGAACAACCAATATGTCGATTCATTGGCCCCCCGCTCCGCTTCGTAACGTTTCAGCTCGTGGTAAACCATCTTGGGAGAAAGACAGCCTTGAGCCAGCCATGGGCTGAACTTGGAAGAATAATCCCCCCCCAACAATCCATTGCGGGTTTCTTTATAGTCCTTGATCAGGTTGCTTTCCCAGAGGTAGTAATTCAATCGTTTCAAACCCTCGGTTTCACCTCCTTTGAAAGATAAAACAGCACGGGAATCCAGTTCAAATTCCTCATGTCCAAAATCGGCCAGGCTGGGGATTTCTCCAGCCGCCACCTCCACAGTCCAGGGGCTGAAGGTTTTGTCCGGCCGGATCAAAGGTTCCCGTACGGGGACAATGCGTTCAACTTCTTTGCGGAATTGGGTAAACACATCGGGTGTATGTTGCACTGGGAAGGGCAAATCTGCCGTGTAATACAACATTTTGCCTCGGTTGTAGCGCATCTCCTGACCAACGCTCCAGAGTTTTTGCTCCAGTGTATCTTGTACTCTAAGTTCTTCTGCTGTGCGTTCCCGATTGCAGAAAACCCAACTTGTTTTACATTCTTTGGCCAATTCAAAAAGCACCTCCTCAGGTTTGCCAACTCGTACGATCAATTCACAATTGAGTCGTCGCAGAGATTGGCGCAAATCCGCCACACTCTCCAGGATAAACTTGGTGCGGTATTTATCCGTTTTGGGAAAACCAAAATTGGTTTGACCTTTAAAAACCCGTTCATCAAAAACGAATACGGGAATCACTTCGTACACATTGCGGAGTGCATCCTGGAGTGCTTCGTTGTCGTGCAAGCGCAAATCCTGCCGAAACCACACAATGGCTCTTCTTCTCATGGTCAATCTTCCTTTTTGTACTGGTGTTGGGCTCGACAAATACAACAAAAGCGTTGGGGGCTGGTTTAGGAATGCAAGGTAATTTTTTTTTCAAAATCAATTTCAGTGACGACCTTTAGGGGCGATAAAAAACAAGTGTTCATTTTGCCCCACTACTTTGTACAATTGCGCACAATTCATAAAACATGTTAAAAGCATTTCAGGACTATTTATCACAGCTACTCCAGGACAACCCCGCCAATTACCGTTTTTTACTCGCCATCAGTGGTGGGAAGGACTCCATTGTTCTGGGTGATCTGTTTTTTTGTGCAGGTATTCCCTTTGGCATCGCCCATATGAATTTTCAATTGCGCGGGGAAGCATCAGATGGGGATGAACGTTTTGTCCAAGCTTTTGCCAAGCGCTGCGAGGTTGCCTGCTTTACCACTACTGTGGACACCAAAAATTACGCCGCTGAACAACAATTGTCCACCCAGATGGCCGCTCGCAAGATACGATACAGTTGGCTCGAACAAATCAGCCAGAAAGAGGGCTTTGACTTCATCGTCACCGCCCACCACCTCAACGATTCGGTAGAAACCATCCTCTACAATTTTACCAAAG